>JALJPK010000200.1 GCA_022968985.1 Pseudomonadales bacterium
CGGTTAAAAGCAGCATCAGGATCATTTTGCATGGTAACCGCTGCGCCTGCGCGATAACTCATGGCTCCAGCCGCTTCCACCCCTAACTGACTCGAAGGGAATGCGGAAGTTGCACCCAGGGGTTTTTCCAATTGCACATCTAAAGTGTCTTTTACCCCGGTTCTTCTACCCATTAATTTGGATGTACTACCATGACCACCTACATTCGAGCGACAACCACTAAAAAACATAGTTTCATTTTTGTGTGTGTCTAAGGGCATGGATGTTTCGTTCATACTTAAATCACCAAACGAACCCGTTGGTGTATAAGACCCTGGAGGTGCGCCATCGGGTATAAATACAAATACAGTTCGCTCAAAGACAAGTTCGCTGGGTGCAGCTAATGCCGAACGCGAAGCCATAAGACCCGCTGCAATTGGAAACGCTTTTAACAATGAGACCGACAAACCCGATTGGCCAACGGTTTTTAAAAATTTTCGACGCTCTACGTCTTGTGGGGTTTTTAATTTTTTCATTTTATTACCTCCAATCACCATTACTGGCGATTGCCCTCTTTTCTGAAACGTACAATGTCTGATAAACCAAATTTAATAAACGCCGCTTTTAGATTCATGTTTGATTCACTCATTGCTGAGGCCATGTCATCCATAACACAGGTATTATCCATTTTCTCTTGAGCGGTTAATTCATTGGTTTCTGGGTCTTGGTGATTGTATTCATCTGGCCCGGTTCCCATCATGTATCTAAATGATTTCTCTAATGCACAGTTTTGCGCTTTGGGTAAGGTGCTCATAATATTTGCTAATGCTACGCCACCTTGAAACTCTAAACGCTCCATTAAATTACTGGTTTGAATACTTTCATAACCGTATAAAGCCGAGTCATGGTATTCACGGTTACCTTGATCGTGCCCTGCAAAATTCACATCTAAACCATTAGCATAAGTGTCACGAAATCTACCCACTGCGTCGTAATCTTCTAAACCTACCCCTAACGGGTTGATAATTCTGTAATGACAGCCACCACATGCGTCTAAATCGGTATTGATATATTCTAAATGTGCACCACGGATTAATCCGTTTTCACGATCTTTTACTTCGTTAACAATCGATTCTTGCTGAAGACGTAATGCGTTTAAATCCACATTGGATGGGAATGGTGGTAAATGCTGACACAATAAACGCTCTCGGAATTGATTACCTCGAATAATAATCGAACTTTCATCCGCATTTGAATGCCCAGCTAAGAATGCTCCGGTTAATAAAATACCACCACGATCTGAGCTGCTCACTTTTCTAAAGTTATCACCGGTGACACCACTAATACCATAAAATTGCGCTAACTCTTCATTCACAAATGTACTACCTGCTTGGTATAAATATGAGAATGGCACGCTGTCATCAAACAATACATCTAAAAAGTTGTTGCGTAACTCTTCAACCATTGCGGTGCGAATTGTATTAGTGAAATCAGGGAATAATACCGCGTCTTTGTTATCAATTAAAATAGGATCAACATCCACCCATTCTTCAATAAAATAACCAAAGTGCTGTTTAGATTCATCTTTAGCTAATAAACGCTCAATTTGAGTTTTAATAACAGCATCTTCTACTAAACCTTCATCGGCAGCGGCTATTAATAATTCATCGGGAGTTGACCCTGTATAGGTATAAGCTAAGAATGACGCCATTTCATAAGTTGATAATCCAAAAGCGCCATCAGGAATATTGGGCACCGTTGGTTTAGGTAATACTTTACCCTGAGAGAATTCAATGAAATCCACATACACAAACCCATGTTTACCATCATAATCAGAGCCAACTACAAATGCATGTTCACCTGTAATACCTTCAACTAAGAAACTTAATGTTTTATATTCACCAGGAGGATTATCAAACCCGTCTTGATCTGTTTTATAACGGATAAAATCATGACTCGATTCATTAAGATTATTTTTACTTGCACCAAGGTATAGATATAACGTTGGTGTGGTGGATTTAACACGAATACGGATCAGATCTAATCCTGTAAACTCATGTATCAGTCCCCATTTAACATTATCTTGATATTCACCAGTGGCATTACCACCTTTTGTACCGTATCGACCTAAATCCGGTGGGCTTTCAGTGCGAATATTACCTACTGCTTGATAAGCTTCGGGTAATTCATCGTAGAATTGCTGTAATTGCGCTTTAGTTTGACCGACTTCTGATCGGAATAAGAAGTTAACCGAAGTTAATGCAGCTTTAAGTGCTAGTTTCATACCTTCTTTATTATTCATTGTATCAAGCATCGAACTTGGGCTATCAAACATCAGTTTATATCGATCCACTTCTGAAGTGGTTAATGGTCGTCTATATAATTGTTTGGCCACATCTTTTATAAATGGGTCTAAACAGTCATTAGCACAGGCTGTAATAGAACGAATATTACCAAAGTCTTGTGCTGCTGAGTATTCAATAATGTCGTTTGCAACAGCTCGAAAACCATCTAAACGTGCTAAATCAACGGATGAGTCAACTTGGTTGGAGAAACCTTCAATTTTAGAGTTGCCTACCAAATTGGCGATATCCACTTGGAAACCAAATAAATCGTTTACTGTATTCACATATTCGCGCACGGTTAACAAACGCATTTGACGCGGACCAAACTTCATTTCAGATTCTTGTTTATTACAAGCTACTACAATATTCACTTCTTGCCATTGCAGCATAAACGCAGCAATGTCAGCGGCACATTGCCCAACACAGGTTTCAGCTGCGCCTAATGCAGGCATCGTATCAACAATTTTTGTGAATAAATCTGGGTCAGCAAAATTGTATAAATATTGATTAATATTAATTGGCGACAACGCATTACTTGTTATTTCTTGTTGGCCCATGCCCATATTCGGCTTAGAAGTATCATCTGAGTCATGACACTTTGAACACATTTGTAGGTATAAATGCTCACCTTCAACTGGGTCACCTGCTATCACTGGTATTGTATTAATAACGGTAGTGGCATTGGATTCTAATTCACCATCACTCACTGTTAACTTAACACTGTATATGTCATTTAGCGCAAAGCTGATGTTTGTATTTTCTAATTCAGATGTTTGGCCATTACCAAAATCCCAAAAATAAGTGATAACAGAACCTTCTGGGTCATTTGACGAGCCGGCTGAAAACTGAAAAGACCCATCACCTAAATCCGTTTTACTGATTATTGCAACAGGTTTTTGATTGGCTACTGTTTGCTCTGCAACTGTTATTGAAGTTTCAGTTGTTGTTGCAATCCCTGCTTGATCCGTAACAATTAAAGTTACTGTATAAGTATCAGCTTCAGAATAACTATGAGTTGGGTTTGTTTCAAAACTTGAATCACCATCACCAAAACTCCAAGCAAAAATTAAGTTGTCACCTTCAGGGTCAATCGAATCCATTGAGCTAAACATCACATCTAAGAATGTTTTTGTTAACACAGTGATCGCAGCTATTGGGGCTTTGTTTTCAATACCCACCATTGTTGAGATGTAAGCGGATGCGCCTTTTTCGTCTATAACAGTTAATGTAATTGTCTTTTGACCAGATGTGTTAAAAGTAAAACTGGCAAGCGAACCATTAGCCGTTGCTTCACCGTTAAAATCCCATAAATAGGACTCGATAGAACCATCATCTATTGAATTAAGCGCACTAACAGTAAGCACATCATTAGAGTTTGAGATAATTGTAATTACTGGTACAGGTGCCGGATTTAAAACCAGTTCAACTACAATGTTGTGAGTGATTGATACAGGCTGATTATAGGCATCCGTTATAGTTAATGTCACTGGATACGTTCCAACCGTTGCATATACATTAGTGGGTTTGGCAAGGATTGAAGTTTGGTTATCGCCAAAATCCCAAAGGTAAGTTAAATCATCGTTTTCTGGATCTTGACTCATTGAAGCATCAAATTGAACCGTTAATAAATTAGGATTCACGATAAAGTTAGCTGTCGGTGCTAGGTTGGCTCCTATAACATTAACTATCATCCGATTTGAAACAACACCGCCGTTGTTATCACTGACTAATAATGTAATTACTTTAGTACCCGCAGTTAAAAATTCATAACTGGCTTCGACACCAAAATCAGTACTTTCTCCATTAAAGTCCCACACATAACTTAGTGGGTCGTTATCTAAATCAAAAGATGTGGCACCTGAAAAACTCAGTTGTAAGTTTTGTTGTAATAAAAGCTCAATATTGGCAACGGGGATGTTATTAACAGGCGCTGGGTTTAATTCATTCCAAATACTACTTAACAAAGCCTGCCATTGCTCTGCTTCTTGTTGCGTTGCGAAATTTAAACCCGCATGGTCGCTAGGGGTAATTGGGTGGACATAAGCTTTATCGAACAGAGATTGATCTGAACCTAAATACGTTTCAAGGCCTGCCTTTATAGAAGCGGCTGTATAATTAGCATCTTGACCAAAATATAATTCCGACTTACCTGCAATTAACGCACTGCCTGCATAATGACAAGCTGAACAGGGTGCCATCTTTAATAATGGTACCGCTGCATTAGATAACTCAAACGCCGATAAATTATTTGACTCAACTTCAACCACTACATAATCAACTGAGGAATATTGAGTATCACTCACTGTTAATTCAATTATATAGGTGCCGTCTGCTGCATAGGTATGGGTGGCCGATTCAGAATATTTTAGCTGCGATTGATCACCAAAATTCCACTGATAATTTAAAGTGGTATTTTGTTCATCTGAAGATTCAGAACCATTTACAGTCACACTTAAAGCGTTGATCGATAGAGGTAAATTAATTTTTGCAATAGGAGCGCTGTTATTGGGATCAAATACAACCGCGGGAATTGTGATTAAACCTAAGGTAATAGTAGTTGTTTGATTATTCGCATCGGTTACAGTGACAAAAATTTCGTATTGTTCGTCTTGTTCTGAAGCTGGATATGTAAATGAAGTAAGTTGCGTAGCAGTTGAATCACCACCAAAATTGTATACCACCTCAAAAGGGCCATTACCTGTCATTTGAGGGGGTATAACCTGAACAACCTGACCTGTAATGATTGGGTCTTGACTCAGTACAACAGAAGGAGCCAGGGTCAAAGCTGTATCAGTACCAGTGTCGGTATTAGTGTTAGAATCAGGTTGACCGGTTGATTTGGAGCCACAGCCTGAAAACACCACTGTGAGTGTTAACAACATCAGCGACATATTTTTTAATAACAAATTTTTCATAACACTCAATTACCCACATTAGTATGCAACTGATTATAATTCGCATCGACCACTTTGATGCGACGGCAGTCACAAACCTATCAGGCTGTTTTAATTCGAGTTTAAACTGGGGGCTGCCTCTCAATCTTCACGGAATTACAGTCGTATATTTTGATAGTCTTTAATCATTTCAGAGCATTACGCATAACAAAATTTACAAAGCGCTACATACAGGGTACTTTATAACACCTATGTTTTGATTAATACCCCACTGACTGTGATGAACTAACAGTGTTAGCTTGGAGTTTTCAAAGTGATAACCTAACCAAATAAACGAAACACAATCCTGTAAACGATTATTAGTTTTGACAAATGAAATTCCAACATAAAATTTAACACCTCTTAGTCGTTGGCTATTTTTGAAAACTATGTTGCTGAAGCGCTAATAGCTTGAAAACATTAACTTTTTCATGTTTCTGAGTTTCCAAGGCCCGAAACCACCCTAAATAATTGGCAAGATATTTAGTGGCCGTGCCATGAAAGCGCCGATGCCAGTTTTTGAGTCGACTGTGATATGCATTTACAG
>JALJPK010000201.1 GCA_022968985.1 Pseudomonadales bacterium
TGTGAGAGTAGGTCATTGTCAAACGCCAAATAATGAAACACCCCGTTAGGTTATCCTAACGGGGTTTTTTATTGCCTAAAGAAAAGTAAAAGTGAGGTTATAATGACAAGGATATTAAAGTAGTGAGTTTTATGTGGGTTTTCATTGGATGGTGTTTAAATACGAATATTTTTCGTAGAATGTAATATCTATATGAAGAAGGTTGTTTAATTGTTATGAGTTTAAAACTATTAAAATCGATTTAAAAAAAAGGCGCTAAATAAAGTCTTTAGCGCCTAATATTAAACAATCAAACAATCAAACTATTAAACTATTAAAATGTAACTGTCACGTGATAAGTAGAACCAGCTTTAATATCAGTAATTACATTTCCAATAAGCTTCTGTCCATCTAGATTAATTGATGTTTTACCATCAGTTGCTCTAATATAGTTCACATTAAATGTAGCGCCGCGAAACTCACGATTACAGCTAGCTTCATTCCAATCGCTCGGAAGATTAGGGGATACTAACAAACCTTCAGGACAACCTTTAAGCCCCATCATTTCTTCACAAGTTAAACGATAGAACCAAGCGGCTGTTCCTGTGTTAAATAACTGTGATGAGCGTCCAGCCGTTCTTGGGAACTGATAGTACGCACCACGGTAGTAGTTAGGGATATAAACTGGTAACTGTCCACGTTGTTTTATGTCTGCGTCATCAGGGCCTGAAATCATTTTACGTAATACTTCAAACGCTTTGTCGCCTTCGCCTAATTGATACAAACTTGACGCGTAAAACGCTGCTGCGTGATTATATACCGATCCGTTTTCTGCGCTGCCTGGCCATTTTTGTGTCACACGACCTACATCATCACGCATGGCTGTGTAAGCAGGTGAAAACATCATAATGCCGTATGGTGTGTTTAACTGTTCATCAATCGCTTTTAGCATTTGTTGTGTTTGTTTTTTATCCGGTGCGCCACACATAAATGCCCAGCTTTGTGCATTTAAGAATATCTTACCTTCTTTGTCGTCACTTATACCAAATACTACGCCGTCATCTGTAATTCCACGACCATACCAATTGCCATCCCACAGTTCTTTGTTAATACAGGCGTTGATCTCTTTTGCTTTTGTATTTAATGAATCAGCTTGAGTATTGTCATTTTGTTTAGTACATACAACTGCCCATTTTTGAATCGCAAAACTCACAGCTTCTGTTAACCAACCCGATACACCTTTGCCTTTATAACCCACCATGTTCATTGGGTCACACCAATCGCCTTGAGCAATATAATTAAGGCCACGATGATCCCGTTCTTGTATTAAAAATAACATCGCACGGGTCATGTGATCATATACAGAGGTGATTTCGTCACTGTCGCTCCATTTTACTAGCTCGTCTAAAATAGCCCAATCACCTGATTCATTTAAATACGATTCTAAAACAATGGTTAACCAAACTGGGTGGTCAGTATGAGGAATTTGATTGATGTATTTTAATTCAGCTTCATCTGTTAACAAAATACCATCTGGCATCGCGCCACTTTTTTCTTGCTGGCTTAGTGCGTGTAAAATACAAGCGCGGGTCGCACTTGGGTTAATGTACGCCATACCCATTGCGTCTTGTAAATAGTTACGTTATTTACAAAATGATTTAATTGCTCGTCTGGTGTAGTAATGTCAAAACATCCGCTACCCGATGCTATGTAATCTGCGTATCCAGCAATTTTTTCGTCTAAGCTGCCATCAAACAATTTGTTGCGCATTGATTGAATTTCGGCTTTATCAAAGGCAGGGCCAAATACTAGGGTGACGTCTTCTTGTTGCTGGCTGTCTAATTCGTGTTCAAATTGCATCACACAAGCAGGCATTTCATAAATAGCGTCGCCGTTGCTTAGATTTTGTAAATCTTGTAATGCCGATGGATTATGTAAACCACCATCGCCTTCAAATTTATTTAGACCCACCTCAAAGAAAGAAGGTGTTTTATCAGCGGTTAAATAGGTAATGTCTTTAAAGTTCTTTTGTTTAAAGTGATCTTCTACTTTTTGGTACGGTGTAATGCAGGTACAAACCACCGCGTTTAATTCTTTGTCAAAACTGCCGCCCATATTCATCCAAGACGAATATCCAACAGGAAAGTACGGAATCAATGAAATTTTACGTTTACGATCTGACAGATTCTTAAGGCTAACTTGAAATACTTCGGCCACCTCGTCATTTACTAACGTTAAGCGAATTGTAATTTCGATACCAAATTTTTGTGCTACCCAAGTAATATCAGATTGACCAGGGATAAACTTAAAGTCATCCAGTTTTACTTTCATAGGCTCATAGGGTGCTGAGAACATATCCCCAGTTTCATCGTCACGAACATAAAAGAAACGGCCCGGATGATGTGAAAAATACGGTTGTTCTGGTTGCATGAAGCTTTTAGCGGCAAGTGTAGGCACATGTGCGTACTTGGCAGGTTCTGGTTGCATAAATTGGCCCACAGCAAAACCACGACAGCTCACTTGAACCATCATCTTTTTGTTCCATAAAAATGCTGCGCTGTTAGGGGCAATATCTGGGTTGTCTAACAAATATTTTGCACCGTCTTCTATAAAGTGGCTCATTGTAAATCTCGTTTTGTATAATGTTTTACTATTACTAAAAAAAAGTGTTAATAGTATGTGAATTACACGCATCTTAAAGTAATATCAGCTTAATACAATATTTTAAACTCTTAATACTATGTGTAAAACTCTCAATGAAATATTTAAGTGATAACCAGTTTATACTCGGTAAAACATCAAAAGAACGCTTTTTAAATCCGCAGACGGTTCCTGCTTTAAAAGCATTGGGAGTAACATTAGCTGGAATCACTGATGTATTTGACGAGTATTTATGCGCCAGAAACGCCCCACTACATCATCGATTATTAATCAGTGTAGATGGAGTAGGGTGGGTTGAAAATCAAAAAGGACAGTTTCAAATATTGCCTGGACAAATTTTATTGTTACCAGCGGGCCAAGACTTTGTTTATAAAAGTAATCAACCTTGGAAGTTTGTGTGGTTTATGTTCGATCAAACATTATCAACTAGTTTGTTGTCTAGTATTCTAAAAATAGAATCATTTGATTACGCGCAAGAAGTGCTGCAACTATGTATATTATTGCTATTAAGTGATGACAATGTTCTACGTGAAGCATTAGGTTTACGCTTACAAACATTAATTGAAAAAGCGCTAAAACGTAAAGTAGAGTCCTCAAACGAATCTAGTGGCTCAAATGATTTAAATAAATTACATCGTCTATTTAACAATGTAGAGCAACAATTACATTTGTCTTGGTCAGTAGAAGACTTAAGCGCGCTGATGTTTTGTTCCAAAGCGTCGTTACATCGGCATTGTATGAGGCAATACGATTGCTCTCCGATGCATAAAATTACCCAGCTTCGAATGAGTCGTGCGGTGGATTTACTCAAACAAACTGATTGGTCAATTAAACAAATAGCACAACAAATTGGATTTAAAGATCCATTAAATTTTTCCCATCGCTTCAAACAATGGCATAATCTCAGCCCAAAGCATTATCGAGAACATAAATGACAATCCTTACCCTTATAAATAACAATCTCAGCATGGACATTGACACCGATGGTGGTCGTATTGTGTCGTTTAAATTAAACGGACATGAATCTTTGGTACAAGAAGGTATTCAAGTGGGATCCACCTTTTGGCCTGCGCCGCAATCTTTATGGGGTTGGCCACCACCAAAGGTATTAGATGCAGACGAATACCAAATTATCGAACACAGTGTTGATAAAATTGTATTGTTATCACAACTCGACCCTGGCTTAAATGTTCAAGTTGAAAAAACCTTGATCAAATTCGGTGAAAGTATTCAAGTGCAATACAAATTGATTAACCGTTCTGATAAAGCAATCAACATGGCGGCATGGGAAATAAGCCGCCTAGAAGGTGGTGTCACTTTTTATGATTCAACTGACGAGTTAGAGCCACAATCAACCCTTGCAATCGAACAGGTAGGTGCAACTCAATGGTACGACTACCAGCCTCAAAACTTTGATGTCACATATAATGTGCTTGAAACTCCTAAACCATACTTAAAAGTAGTCTTATGGAATGAGTATCGTTTAGATGATCAAATATTAAGCGAGCACTTAAAAGCATTGTCTAAACAACATCCCAAAGAACAGTCAGTTTTAGGATTTAAACAAATCAAACAAAATCAACGCTTTGATTTTAAACCTAATTTGTTTATACATGACCCAGACGTATTCAAAATATTTGGCAATGGTTCAAGCGGTTGGTTAGCTAATGCAAATAACGGTTTGTTAATGATTAAGTCTTTTGACAAAGTAGTCAAAGCCGATGTGTCGGTAGGCGAAAGTGAAATTGAAATATACGCACATCACGATGCCGATCAAGCGTATATTGAAATTGAACAACAAAGTAAATTCGTAGAAATAGCTGCAAACGATAGCTTTGTATGGCCAGTAAATTGGTCGTTATTAGAGCTTAAGTCGTCACAAAAGGCACAATCTGGAAATGAAGCGTTAGTAGAGTTAGTAAAGTCACACTTAAAGCTGTGATGTGAAACTAAATTTGTGTAGAATAACGCCTTTTTTTACCCCTGTATGAATGTTTGAGGAATCAAAATGATCAAAATCGCCGTGCCAAACAAAGGTGGGTTATTTGCACCAACGTTAAACTTATTAACTGAATGTGGTTATCACATTAAAAAATCAGATAAAGCGTTGACCTGCATCGATCATAAAAACAATGTTGAGTTTTATTTCATACGTGCCAGTGATATTCCAAATTACCTGTCAGCAGGTATTATCGATATCGGTATCACGGGCATTGATTTTTGTGTTGAACGTGAATCTAAAGCGATTAAAGCCTTAGATTTAAATTACGGACATTCAAAATTATGTGTGGCCGTACCAAACGAAAGCCCAATTCAATCTCATGACGAAATAAATAACCTTCGTATTGCTACGAGCTTTTGTAATACAACAAATGCATTTTTTGCAGACAGCAATATCACAACTGTTGAATTAGAAGGTGCAGTAGAAATATCAGTTAAATTAGGTATTTCAGATGCCATTGTGGATATTGTCGAAACAGGCTCATCAATTAAACAAGCGGGTTTGCGTATAATTGGCGAACCAATAAGTTATTCAAATGCAGCAGTATTTACTCGCCCTGATTACGCAGAAAACCCAGACTTTAAGAAATTAAAGGCTCGTGTTGCTGGTAAAATGGTGGCGTCTAAATTTGTGATGATCGAATACGACGCACCTAAAAAAGCATGCGATGCAGTGTGTAAATTAACACCAGGCATTAAGTCGCCAACCATCACACCGCTAAAAGATGAAAACTGGATAGCGGTTAAATCGATGATCGAAAATAACAAAGTAAATGAAATAATGGACCAGTTAGAAGCATTAGGTTGCCAAGGTATATACACAACTAAAATCTTAAGTGCTCGCATTTAAGATTTTTACAGTTTTAAAAAAGGTGACAATTGTCCACTGCTGTCCCACAAATAATTAGGACACACTAAAAAGCTCGAGCAACTTTTGTTAAACTGTTGTTACCACACAAT
>JALJPK010000202.1 GCA_022968985.1 Pseudomonadales bacterium
GCCCCACGCCAATCACTTATGTACAATAAAGCTTGTCCTAAAGATGGTGCAAGGGCAGGTACTAACATAAATATCATCATCACTAACGACATGATTTTTGCCATGTCACGGCCTTTATATTGATCCCGCACTAACGACACTGCTGAGATATATGGCCCCGCGACACCCAAACCCTGTACAAAACGCCCTGCCAAAAGGGTATTTAAGTCTGCAGCGAAATAACAAACTACTGTGCCGATTAAATAAATAACTAATCCTGCGTATAAAACAGGTTTGCGACCTAGTGCATCCGAAAAGGGGCCACAAATAAGCTGACCTAACGCCATACCTAAAAATAACGCACTGATAACTAATTGGGTGCTGTTAATGTCACTTACGTTTAAATCACTGCTTATAAAGCCTAATGCGGGTAATAACGCATCAATTGAAATAGCCACCATCGACATCAATGTGGCTGTAAATATAGTCATCTCAAGGGACGAAATTGGTTTTTTGGTGGTTATATCGCTTTTAATGTTTTCGCTCATGTAAAGTACTCAAAAGAAGGGCTAAAAATAGCCGTCGAATTATATGTGTAAATAGGTAAAATAGCTTATTTTTTCATGGAATTTAACAGTAAGGATTGTAAATGATAGATAACACAGTGGCATTAATTTTAGAGTTGGACCAACTTAAAACGGTTATTAGAAAATCGTATATAGCCGATGAATCACGTTTTGAAAATTCAGCTGAACACAGCTGGCATTTGGCTATGGCGTTAATGAGTTTAAAACCTTTTTTACCAAAGGCGTTGGATATCAATAAAGCGATTCAAATGGCTTTAGTACATGACATATGTGAGATAGGCGCGGGTGATCAATGTGCTTATGAAAACACAAACACTGATATTGCCGTGGATGAAAAAGAATACTTAATTGAGTTAAAAGAAAAATATGCACAATTTGGTGAGGAGGTGTTATTACTTTGGGAAGAATACGAAAATCAAATCACCTTAGAGGGTCAATGGGTGAAGGTTGTGGATAAACTATTACCGTTTATATTAAATATTGCTACACAAGGAAAAACGTGGAAAGAACAAGGCATAACTTACGAGATGGTTGTGACACATAATAAGTTTATTAAAAATTATTCGACTCAGATTCATCAATGGATGATGCTTCAGTTAGATCAATTACATAAACAAAGTGTTATTTAAATAAGTTGAATTAATAGTGGTTGTTGTAAGTTTTTATGTGCGGGTTCAATGTACTCTCTTATTTTTTTAATTGTTATCTTAAAATTTAAATAGAATTTGTTATAGGCTCAAAGTTATAGTCGTCGATAAACTTAACTTTTACATACAATACAATCAAACAATATTAGCAGTCAAAAAAAAGCCCCAATAAAAATTTTATTGAGGCTTTATTAACGATAATTTACTTTTTATAATACAGGGGTATTTAATCTATAACTACGGCCCCAAAAGTTGTAATTTCTTGTGCACTTGGCTCACGCACTATTCTATAGTAAGAAGTTTGATCTTTTCTAATATTCTTAATATTACCAGTATTAACATCAACAGCTTTCATTTCTCTATTGTCGTTAACGTTTGGTGTGTTACTCATATACTGGCCTGAATTTTCAGGAGCATCATAAAACACATTTAAGTTAAGAGCAGGGCTTTCACAAGTTTGTTCTGTGATGCTGTTAAGTTCTTTAATATTCGGTAGACGCCATTCACCTTGGGCCACTGAGCGTAATTTTGACATTTGCCATTTGGTTACGTTCATCCAGTTCCACTTATCGTTGCTTGCGTCTGGATCATCAATACATGAACCACTATCTTGGACATAACCCAGTGCGCAACGGCGCCAAACTAAATTAGTTTTTGTATCAAGTACTTCTGAATTATCAACTGAAGCAATAAAACGCTCAGTTGGAGTAGATTGGATTAAATCAGCGGCACAAGTTTGTGCGATTGCTTGTCCAGATAACATGCCTAAACTAAGACAAGCCGAAATCATTATTTTTTTCATATTTCACCTATTTATTTAGTAATTAAGTTAGAAACTTATTACGAAAATATATTATAAGGTTGCCCGAAGGCAACCCGATTAATCATTACGGAGCAGTATTTGATTCACGAACTAAACGAATGTAACCAGCGTCTGCTTTGAGCTGATCTTCTACGTTGCCTGTAGTGAAATTCACTACTTTTACTTTTGAAGTATCGGCAATTGACGTATTAGACGTTAAGAACGACATATCACCTGCAGTAACATCAGTGAAAAATTGGCCATCAACGTGTGATCCAGCAGCTGAGAAATCCATTAATGAAATTAACTCATCGGTTGTTGGTAATCTCCAGTCGTTAAAACCACATAACCCAGTAACATCAATAACATTAATACGGTCAATGTATGCTTGGCTATTACAGAAATCATTTGGATAACGTGGATCATAAGTCGCGTCACAAGTTAATTCTGCTACTTCTTGAGTACCTGCGTTACCTGCATTTTCATTAACATTATTGCTGTACCAGCTATATTGGTCTGTGCTGTCTTCTATAGACTTCACTTGCCAAACTAGACCTTCAACGTTGTCTTCAACACATGCAAATATTGTTTCGTTATCGGCTACAGAGTTACCTGATGTGTTTAATTTTTTGAAATCAAACCCATCTGTTAAATCACGACCATATGTAGCATCTTGATGTAATGGTACTCGACCACCATCGACATCTGTACCAAACAGTGTGATAGCCATGCCGTTTTCATCAAATCCGCCATAGATACTGTTTATATGCGCATCTGTGAAACCCAATCCTGATCGTTGTTGAAATGGACTTGGCATATTGAAGCAATCCACTGTGTTTGACCAGCTACGACCACCAATAGTACCACCACCACCTTGACCATCTTTGTACCAGTCCCAAGGAGATGTATCACGGTGATTAACGTCACCACATAAAATCACACCAGTATCATTTGATTCAGCATATGTGATGGCAGGCATTACAAAAACACTTACATCATCAGATGAAGAAAATTCACCGTCAGATACTGTTAGCGTATATACCATCGCTTCTTTTCGGCCAGAAGTATTAGTAGCAGTTACTTCGGTACGGGGTGACTTACTTGTTTTATTTAGTAGTGGATCTGCATTTACAGATTTTTCTGTCCAAGAAAAAGTAAGTGTTTCGTCCTCAAAGTCTGTTGAAAGTTGACCGTCTAAATGAACAATATCACCAATTAAAATAGTTTGATCACCACCGGCATTTGCTACAGGTGCTTTATTTTTGTGTACGACTATTACGCTGACTTCATTAGAGGTTACTGCTGCAGTTTCGTTATCAATCACAGTTAATGTAAATTTGTAGGTATTGTTTGCTACAGGATTTTCATTAGTTAGTGGATGAATGTCATCTGTAGGAACAAATTCTAATACATTAGTATCTGCGCCGTACATCATGATTTCTCTGCCGCTAGTTTGAACCCATTGATGGCTAACTATTGTACGATCATCATCAAGAGCAAACCCACCGTCGCCGTCATCTATCTCAAGTTCCATGTCATTATCATGAGTGATAGCATTGATTGCAATTAAGCTGTGTTCGTCAAAAGTTAGATCGGAAATATTATTAATACTAGGGACTGCATTAACTGGATTAACCAATAAATCAATTTCTTCAATTACAATAGCGTCTTCGTTGTCTACTACTGTTAATTCAAATGTTAGTGTTATTGGATCTGGCCCCATAAATCTTGGTGTTTTAAAGTCCAAGTCAATTGTTGTTGGGTTTTCAGGAAAAGAGTCATTTAATGCCTCACCTGTAATATCACCAATAAACTCAACGTCAAAACCAGTTGAATCAATCTGACTCCAACTATAAGATTTAATACCACCTCTGAAACTGTTATCTAAATATGTTTCTTCTATATCTGATGCAACAGCTGTGATTGTTGTTTCAGTTAATTCGTTAACGTCAGAGACAACATTAAAAGAAATAATTGGATCAATATTCACAGGGTTAACCGTAATCGACACCAATTGTGGATCAGACGATATGTCTTCATCATCAATAGCTGTTAATTCAAAGGTAAAAACTGTGGTTTCGGTTAAAATTGGTGCTGTGAATGTTGCTGTAGCTGTTTCACTATCAGTTAATTCAATAGTAATACCAGTATCATCATTTTGGACCCAACTAATTGTCTGAATAGTGCCATCTATTAATCCGTTTGGCATACCATCTAACATGTCATCGTCATCAACTAAACCGGATAAAGTAACAGTATCTTCTTCATTAACCGTTTGAGCATCACCTGCATTTACAGTAGGTGCAATTGTTACAGGGTTAACCAATACACTAATATCGTTTGCAGTTGTTTCTGTTAAACCTTCATCATCTGTCACAGTTAATGAGAATGTATAAGTTTGTGCAACTGATAGTTTAGGTGCTTCAAATGTTAATACATTATCAGTTGGAGTAAGCATTAATACAGTTCCACTGCTATCAGTTTGGCTCCAAGCGTACTGTGCTAAATAACCATCTGCATCATCAGCTGTGGCTGTAATCGTTACCTGAGTTAATTCGTCTACAACTTGATCAACATCAAATGATACTGTAGGTCCTACATTAACTGGGTTTACAACAAGATCAACCGTTGCAACGGCTTCACCGCCTTCGTTGTCAGTAACAGTTAATTGGAACATTAACGTTTCAGGATCATTTTTTACAAGTGGAGTAGTTAATTCTAATGTTGCAGCGCTTTCGTCAACTAAAGCTGCTGGTGTACCAGAAACTTGTTCCCAAAGGTATGAAGCAATATCACCGTCAGTATCATTTACTGAATCGATCGATAACGAAACATTTGTTTCTTCATTTGTTTCATCAGGTGTTATTAGACTTAATGTTGGAAGTGCATTAACTGGTGTAATAGTTACATTAATAAATTCAATTACTTCTGCGCCACGATCATCTATTGCAGTCACTGTAAATGTTAATAATTCAGGTGTCACTAAAGTGGGTGCGGTAAATGTAGCAGAAGCAGCATTTGTTGCTGATAAATCAACTTCAGTACCTGAAATTTGTGACCACTGGTAAGATTCGATTGTACCATCAGAATCTGTAATGGTAGATACCAATGAGACTTCTAGTTGCTCGTTGCTAGTAACATTATTTATTGAGGCTGTAGGAAGAATATTTGTTTTTAAAACTGTAAATGACAATTCTTGAGTTAATATTTCTGTTGTACCGTCATTATCAAACAACATCGTAACTGTGAATACAAAATCTTCATTTTCGCTAACAATAGGTGTATATACAGAAAGCTTTAACGCTTCAGGTGCAAAAGTCACATCTAAAGACCCTGCTGTTTGTTCCCAGCTAACGTTAGTTGGTAGATTACCGTCAATTGTGTAAGTAAACGCTTCAAGTATGCCAATTTCTAATTCGACATTATTTCTATTAAAGGTGATTGTTGGGAATTCATAATCATCAGTTGTAGTTGTAGTTGTAGTTGTAGTTGTATCAGTACCGTTATTGGTATCAGTACCATTATTGGTATCAGTACCGTTATTGGTATCAGTACCATTATTGGTATC
>JALJPK010000203.1 GCA_022968985.1 Pseudomonadales bacterium
AATGTTGAGGTTGAGGAGGGGTGAGAGATTAATTATCTCTCAAAAAACATTGTTAAACGGAAATCTTAAATGTAGGAACAGAGGGGTTGCCATTAATTAAAATGGGGACTTACCAAGTGTCCTTGTCCAATGAACGCGGTTTACCCGTAACACAATGCCGTCTATCTCCAACCGGTTTAACTGGGGTGCTTGAACCACCAAGTACAACATACATAAGAAATAAATATGCTAATTTAAAGGGTATTTTTATTATAAATAATAAAACAACAATCAAACCTTGAAGTAATGAACTATTCTAATATACTTGCTTATTTTCAATGCTCATATTACCCCCAACCAATATAAATGTAAAAAATGGTCTAGGCTAAAAAGGAAACGTATGCCCTCAATGTACCTAGCTTATTTTATTATAATCCATAAATAATGAACTAACAGTTAAATTTGTGTTTATATTAAACTCGCCTGTTACTTTTAAACATAGTAACAGATGAGTTGTGAAAGTACAGTTCTTTAATATATAAAGCATTCATTAGTAATCTAAAAACCCACAGTGATAAGTTAACACTGTGGGTTAATTTAAGTTAATATTGAAATATAGTTAGTTTCATTTTGCTTGGGCTGCGTTATGATTATCCACCGCCTCTCTGCCTTTAGCCTTTGCATTATCTCGTGAGTCTTTAATCCCATTCTTTATATCTTTCTTTGCTTGCGTCAAGGCAGCTTTAGCTGCATTAGCAGCACCTTGACCAGCAGAATTACCTAGTGCAGCACCGCCCATAGTCATATGCGTAATAAAGCCTACAGTGCCTAGTAACGTCGCCCACAACACTGGCAATATTACATAGGATTTCCAGCTAAGATCCAGTTGAACTAATTTCATTATGACTTGACTAGTATCACTTATGTCACCCCATCCAGAAGCTGTCAGTCTTGCTAGGGTGAAATCAAACCACCGTGCTATTTCAAACATCACCATGATAAATTCAAGCCCGAAAATTGTAACGCTAATGGTCAATACCATGCCAAAAGAGTAACCACTAAATACCATCAAGATGGGAATTGCAATGAAAAATACTGTTTGAATTAAGAGCAAATACATCGGTATCGCTAGTTTTTGAACTCGTGCCTCAATGAGGCCAGATCCGTATGTTTCAGCAGAAAGAAATATAGTCGTTAAATCACCTACCCAAGTAACGGTTTTATCAAAAGCATTATTATTTGTTTTGCCATCTTTATTTATGCTCTCCCCTGGGTTGTTTCTTTTAGCCTCATTCAATAACGAGCGACCAATCAATTGATTTAACTGGACTCTTTCCGAATCGAAATCGACTGGATTCATACATGCAGGATCCACTTGGTAACATTTCCCATCAGGATCTTTCGTCAGATAGGAATACTGTGAGCTCTGAGACATTGCTTTTTTACCAGCCGCAATATCCGCCTTATCAAGATCAGTCATTTCAACAGAAAAATCACGTTTCAAGAAGGATCTTAGAACTTTATAACCATCAGAGCACGATGGGTTTGTAAGTGCATCATTTAGATTGTAATCTAAATTTTCTTGTTGATCGATTGGAGTACTGTAATCTCCGGCGCCACTCTGGGCAATCATCCCCCCCCAATATTCAGGAGAGAATTTCATCCTCATTTTATCATAAATACCACCAACCACACCAGTAAATGCATCATGACCTACCCAAATGTTCTCATTAATATATTTAAAAGAGAGTACGTCATCACTAGCTAAACTAGCCATAGCCGGAATGTAGCACTGCTTTGCGAACTCTTCAGTATACCCATTCATATCCTCAGACTTCATCTTTGAACTTGCGATTTGCATGGACAAGCCAACGATATCACTTTCACAGGGTATTGTTGCAATAATGGCATTAGCACCTCGGGTTGACATGTTCTGCACTATCCCGAACCATATCTGCGGGCGTGCTACCGTCCCGTTGATTGATATATCAGTTCTTTGCAAAGCTGTTCTTATAGTTGCGTTCCCCTGCCTTGGGTCTAGTAGATACCCCGTATTTTTGTTGTACATTGAAACAGAAGAATCTAAGCCACCACCTACTATACTATTGGTTATATTTGCCTCGGCGCATGTCGTTGAAGCGTAGTTGATTGTTTCTATCTTCATTTCTGGCCCTAGCGGGAAAACACACAGTATCATGACGGGTATTATCCGCATAAAATCAACTTCTACGTGTTTTAGAGCCTGTATCCCCTTGTTCCCTTCGTCATCACCGCCAGCAGAAGCTTGCCCAAATGCTTTTACTACAGCAATGATTATAGGCAGGAACGCAATACCCGTCATATTTAACAGGTCCCAGATTCTATTATTTAAGAAAAACCCAAGCGTCATGGTATAAGCTTCCATGGCTGTATTTACAATCATGGTCATAAACTAGAACCTCTCATAACTTGGATTATTTCAAAAGCAACAAACAATATAACAAGCACTATTTGTAAGCGTCTCACTCTATATTTTATCTCTGGTGTCATTTCGCCTTCACCTAACTTTATTTTTAAATAAAAATGAAATGCGGCAATACCGATTGGATACATCGCAATTCGAATGTAAAAAAAGATAACTTGGAAATCAGCATTTTCATTCACCATCACCGCAGTAAATACAATTAACAGTGATAGAAAACACATCGCACCTAAATAAGCAGCACTCTTAACCCACCTATTCATACTAACCTCCGTAACTTGGTGATTTAGAATTTTTGTTTAATTCTTTCAGGTACAACATTTCCGTAGTACGGCCTGAAGTAATAAACTTAAGGTTTTCTTCTTCTTTCATTCGCGCTATCTCGGCGTCTAATATAATTAATCGCTCTCTTGCCTCTTTCATCAATAACTCACTCTGTGATACATCTTGATGGCGCATGGCTGTTGTAATGATGCGTTTAGCTTCCAATATTTTCTTAACGATATTTGCTCGTGACATATCTTCGGCGATAGAATTCACATAACCGTCCCTTATACCAGTATTCTGATCGTTCAACACATCAAACAATTTACGACTGAGTTTGCTGTAGGCTGATGCCTCGTTTACTTTATCAATTTTCCTGTTTATCACAGCACTTGACGGATATAAGACGTTCATTGCAGGAAATACTTTATTAATCAAACCTTTAAGAATTTCATATTCTGCATCGATTAATCCATCGATGCCCTTTCCACTCTCAGTCTCGATGCCGGATTCAGTTTTTATAAAAGTTTCGCCAACTATTTCAGTTACAAACGTATTAACTTCTACTGGAGATTTAAACATCTTCGCAATAGGTATCGAATTTTGTTCATCAGTTGTTGCCGCAGTTGTTACTTTTTCATCACGCCCTAAAGCAGCGTTGTAGCCGATACGCGTTAATTCCGAAGTGACATTTAAAGGTCCTTGAACTTGACCTGTACCAGCATCTGGTTCACTGCCACCAAGATGGGTTGTTCCAACTTTAATGCCCATTTTCCCTAAATTTGCTTTGTTTGAGGTATAAGCATCAGCCAGATTAGTGTCATTCAGATATCTCTTTGCTTTAGCGAAGGTTGCTTTCTGATTTAAGGCATCCAAAGCACCGCCACTATTATCAAGTAGAAAGTTTTGAGCCATTTCACAAGATTTAGTGAAATTATCAAAATCAAATTGAGCCTGAGCCATGAAGTTTTGGATTTCACTGAACAGGTCAGGGTTGGCTCGCTTTATCGCCATCTGCATGAGGGATGCAGGACTTACTGCAGCTTTAATCCCCTCTTCGAGATTAACTAATAATTGCTTGAATTTAGCTTTACTAAACGTACTTTTAAATGAGGTTTCCATATCAAAATTGCCACAGGTACTACTATCTACAACCTCAAAGCCGAACTTCATTTTGTTTTTTGATTTATATGGTTCAATAATGCCCTTTGCTCCAACATACCAATCAGACCATTGCGAGTTTTTATTTTGCGTAGAATTTATATCAACTGCCATTGCGGACGCGTTGAAAAGCATTGCGCCACAAAGTGCAATGCTCAGAACTGGGTTTTTCATGATAGATCGCCATTTTGTTAATATTGCTTTATATTAACAAAGCAGTGTCTGTAAAGGTGGGATGGCTGAATTTTGAGATTGTGGGGGGATTATGGAAGTAGTTTAAATTTAATAAGAAAGATACCACTTCTCTAACTAGTGTGACGAGCAAGATACCATTCTGTACCCTGCTATATTTTAATTAATACCATTCAACATCACGATAAAACTTATTTCCTCCATTCAATTGATGTTATGTAATTGCCACGGTCACCACAGCACTTATACCGCTTCCAAAGTAACCACACATACGAATTGTCAACACTCGGTATCTCCTCAGTCTGAGTCGGAAACCGCTTACACTCATTAGACTTTTTCGGATACAACATTTGCCATGTATGTTCACTTTTTTTATTGCTGGTTCCTTCCGGTTTTTCATGGATATAATCTACATTGAAATACTTAAAACTACCCGTTGTACGTGGTTTTCTGGAAAGTGTTGTAACTACCACATGTAATCCACTGCCGTTACCACCAACAATGTCGGCCGCACGCTGTGCTATTGTTGCTGCACCTTGATATGGTGATTGGTTTTCTATAAAGCCTTTTCTAGGGTAAATCCACCCCCAACGTTTGCCACCAGTTACACCTGGAATATGAGGGACATTACGACCGGCTTCATTTACAGAATTGGCTAAATCCTCAAACCCAGGGATCTGAATATTCCAAGTCATGTCTTTATATTCAATTGCACGCATTACATTAAATGGTGTTTTTGCAGCTTCCCATATACCTAAGCTCCACTCAGGTGATGCACGAGAACTAAATACTGGTTGGTACATTTTAAGTTCAGAATCACAAAGATTCACACCAAATTTGCCACCAATCGCGTTTACGGCTGTTTGCACAAGTGGATACACGGGATTTGCGAACATTCTTACATCATAATAATTAAGTGCTGACCGCCCTTCCGTCTTAGTGTGAGGCTTATTACCAACTTTTTCCTGATATCGGTTTTCTTCAATTTTATTACCACCACCGAACCCCGCATGCTTAACGATATTAGCAACATGACTACTTAATTCAGATTTCAATATGCTTTTTATCACCATGCCCCAAACGCCTTCCTCGAGCCATTTGAAGCCATCCGCGACCAAACCAACAGCCCCACTTAAGTGCGAGGTATCAGTAGCTGTCACTTCCGTTATAACTTCAGGTACTAAATGGCTAATAATAAAGCTTGGATTAAAATCCACACCCCAACAACACTTAATTTCATACCACCAGCAAACACCTTTAATAGCTGTTGATGTATCTAAATTGAGGCATTCCAAATTGAACTGAGGGGCAAAAAGGTCTAAT
The DNA here is from genome assembly GCA_022968985.1 of Pseudomonadales bacterium. Classification (GTDB taxonomy): domain Bacteria; phylum Pseudomonadota; class Gammaproteobacteria; order Pseudomonadales; family Natronospirillaceae; genus Marinicellulosiphila. Next base: position 5,381 of record JALJPK010000203.1, read on the forward strand.
TCGTTGACGTCACCATCATCACTATAAGCTTTACTGACTGTGCTAATCGTTTTTGATGGATCAACTGCATAACTGCTAACACTGAATGTTATAACGACAAACCCAATA
>JALJPK010000204.1 GCA_022968985.1 Pseudomonadales bacterium
AATATTAGAGGGTGAGGATATCGATAGAGTTTATTGTGATTTACACGATGACTTTGTTGTACGTAAAAAGAATACTAGTGGTTATAGTTATGTGTTTTACCAAGTAAAAACTATGGGTAAACAAAATCATAATTGGACTTTAAATGAACTATTCGGTTTGAAGTCAACGCTTAAAGACCAAAAGAAACAAAGTACCGATAAAATTAAAGGTAGCTTTATAGGGAAGTTGCTACTTCACACTGTAGTTTTTGATCAGTACTGTAATTCCGTTGTCTTCCAGACAAATATTCATAATGCAAATGATGTCGAGAATCTATTAAAAGATATAGAAGACGGTGAATTTCAAAATAAATTCTCTGAGGTGTTAATAAACCGTTTTAATGATTGTTTTCCGGATGAAATTGTAACTGAGTTATCGCCGAATGAAATTAAAGAAAGGTTATCAAAACTAAAATTAGAAACAGATGTTCAGTACTTAAAAAATTGTGATGATAATTTAGAACCTTTAGCCAGAGATAAAATTTATAAGTTTAGTGAAGTTGATCTGGAGCATGCAGAATCAAAAGAAATATTGATGAAGTTATTAGAACTTGTAGAGCGAAAATCTAGTGGCGTTATTTCTGAACTAACTAGTGAATCAATTGAGGAGTTTGCAGGTATTTCTATAGATGATTTACTTTCAATTTTAAGTATTTCAAAAGATGCATACGATAACTTACTCAAAGGTGGCGATAGTAAAGCAATCAAAAGTGCATCAATAATCCAAAGAACTTTAACGGCTGCTGGCGCGGGGGCAGAAGAAGTTGAATATTGTTCAAGATGTAAAACTAATTGGGATTTATGGCTTCGTAAAAACCGCCATGTAATTCTAGAATTTGAACTACAAAGTATAACTAGCCAAATTAGGCAATTGCTTAATGATTCAATTCAGGGTGGCAGTTCAATTAACCTTGCAAAACTCAACAAGCCAATTAAAAAATTAGTAAATAAACTTACGTCGGAAGATCAAATCTATGATTTAAATGCTGAACTTGTTCTCGGTGGAGTGTTTGCTGAGCTAGTTAAGGGGAAATCATGAATTTTGAAAAGTTTTTTGAAAGTGTTTCACAATCTGGAACAGAGATTCATTTTGATAATCATGAAGCCAACCAATCGCATTTTTTGAACAATGAGGCATTATTTCAACTTCCGCTAATTAGCCTTATTATTTTATTGATGGCTAAAAATATACGAAAGCCTCGCGTTGCGGAAATAGGGCAACTAGTGGGTGAAAGTATCGAGGCAAGCATGCCTGGCTTTAAAGGCTCTGCACAACATGTTGGTTGGTCTGCCAATTTAAGAGTACGAACTGTTAAAGCAATTAGTTTCTTAGAGCATGCATTACTAATTGAAATCCCAAATAATAAAGGGAGAATAAAAATCACCGTGCTTGGAAAAAAAGTGATAAATAGGGCATTAAATCAGGAAGATACGCTGGCATATAACTTAGCGGAGATATCAAAGGCATATAGAAACTTGTGTGTTTCTAAGCAACAAGACATGGAGTTAGAATGAAACTTATAAGCATACAGATTTTTCCTAGCGGCTTATTAGGATGGCAATCAGATTTACTCAAGTTTGGTAATAATATTACTCAGTTATTTGGTGCTAACGGCTGTGGAAAAACACCGATAGTACAATCAATAGCGTTTTGTTTAGGCTATCCGAGTATCTTTAGGAATGATATTTATGACCGTTGTAGTTACGTCATTCTAGAAGTTTATACTGCTAAAGGTAATCTAAAAATAAAGAGAGTTTATAGTAAAAGCGTCGATATTGAAGTCACAGAAACAGATGGTGAAAAACAGAGGTTTTTTGATGAAAAGGAATATTCGACTTTTATATTCGAATGGTTAGGATTAAAAGTAGATAATTTGGTAACCAATAGTAATAAAAGTACTAATCCTTATCTTTCCTCAATGTTACCAATATATTACTTAGACCAAGACGATGGTTACAATAAATTTTATAGTCCTCCTAGTAACTTTATCAAAGACCAATTCTCAGAAATGATGAGAATGGTTTTTGATCTGCCTATTAAGAATTCATTTGATCAGAAGAAAGAAAAAATCAAAGCAAAAGAACGGCTAGATTACTTAGATAAACAAGTAGGGTTGCACGCACGTGGTGTAGAGATCGCTAAACAAGATACTGCGCTAATTAAAAAAACTTCAGTTGAGTTAACACAAGAAATATCAGAGTTCGAAAGTGAAATAGAGCAGTTAAAAAGTTCAGGAGCTAACCATGATGATTCAATAACTGTATTAGATCGCTTAATCTCCAAACATAGAACTACCATAAGGGATCTAGTTTTCGAAATATCAGAAATAAACAAAAGAACAAATGGTATTTCTCAAATCGTTCATGAAATAAATACCGAGATTGAAACTCTTAATCTTAATGAAGAAGCACGTCGAGTATTTTTATCTTTTGACGAAATATGTGGTTCAAGTAATTGTCAGCTTTTCTCATCAAGTTCCGATGCATATAGTAAAAATCTATTGTACTTAAAAGATCAAATTAAAGATCTTGAGAGGAATACTGAAATTGACAAAATTAAGATTGAACAAATTCAACAGCAGAAGACAAACATAGAAAACTTAATTCAATCAATCGTTGAAGAGAGAAATAAGTCTTTAGAAAAAAGTGAAATATCAGCACTTGTTGATGCTATTTCTGAATTAAAGAATCAAATATTTGAACTTCAAAGCCAGAGGAGTGATATCGAGAAAGTTGAAATTTTAGAAAATAAACATTTTAAGATTATATCTGATCGAAATAAGGCATTAGAAAAGCACCAGTCTTTTTCTAATGAGAGAAACACAATACCAGGATTGTTGAAGTTGAAAGCCGATTTACGACAGTATTTCTTAAATTGGCTGGAAGAATTGAATACTAATAACATAAGCCGGAATATTTCATTCAAAGATGATTTTACCCCATACTTAGGTAGTGAAACTATTTCACAATTGAAAGGTAGTACTAGAACAAGAGCGGTACTGGCTTATCATGCAGCGTTATTAGAGCTTATGGCTGAACATGAATGCCTTCCTTTCAAGTTTTTAATTTTAGACACTCCTAAGCAGCATGAAATACATAACGATGATTTAAACCGGTATATTAAATCATTAAAGAAGTTGTGCTGTGATCATGATGTGCAAGTAGTATTTTCGACTACTGAGTACCATTATGATGGGGATGAACAGGATGTTGAGTGGAACCCTAAATACCAAGGTGAAAAGCAGCTAATGTTTTTAAGAAAGAACCCAATAATAGTTACTTCGTAAGTGATCAAGTTGGAGAGTGACTATACATGTGTATTTTTATATGTTTATTTAAGATTAATAAATAAATTCGTAGGGGCTGGGGAGCAGATCTTTTTTTTGCCTATCAATGAATATATGGTATTAGCTTATGGAACACCCACGGATTAATTAACGATTACTTATTTCTCCCAATGAGCTAGAAAACATAATTACAAAAGTGATTTTATGAGTAATTAATGAGAAGGAATTTAGTAGGTTGATATTCGCTTTGATTAATTCGCTTCGACCTTAAAAGGTAGTTATTTGAACTATATTGATGTAACCGCAGCAGTCCTTACCATTAAGCATAAAAAATGAAGGACTGAGGGTCAGGTCTTTTCTTTTGCCTATCATTGAATATATGGGATTAACTTATGGAACATCCACTACGTAATTAAAGAACAATCGATTATTTTAATAAGTTAGTAATTAAGAAGTACAAAATAATTTTATTAGTGGTTAATCATCTGGCACCTAGTAGGTTGCTCCTTACCAAAATTTATTAAATTCGGTCTTAAAAGGTATTCAGTTGAACTATATCCGTGTTACCGCAGCAATTCTTACCATTCAGGATAAAATCTTGGCAGCCAAACGCGCTGAGGGCAAACACCTCGCTGGCTACTGGGAATTTCCCGGTGGCAAGATAGAGTCCGGTGAAACTCCAGAGCAATGCCTAAAGCGTGAGCTAAAAGAAGAATTTAGCATTGATACTGAAGTCGGTGAGTTCGTCGCCGAAAGTGTTTTTGACTACGGTGAGAAATGTATTCGCCTTTTAGCCTACAAGGTAAAGCACCTAGCCGGTGATTTTCAATTGATCGATCATGATGAGATTCGTTGGTTGGCTATAGAAGAGCTAGATAGCTTAAAGTGGGCACCTGCGGATATTCCTATTATTGCAGCGTTAAAGCAGCAAGCCGAAGCTGAACCGACCTCTGAATTCTATGCGAATAATGCTCAAGCCTATTGTGATGAAACCTTAGCTTACGATATAAATCATGTTCGTGATCGCTTCGTAGCATTACTTCCAAATACTCGTTTTATTACACCGCACATTCTTGATTTGGGCTGTGGCTCAGGTCGTGATAGCAAAGCTTTTATCAATGCAGGTTTTAGAGTGACAGCATTAGAAGCCTCAAAAGACTTAGCGTTACTTGCCGAAGCACATATTGGTCAAGCTGTTTTGAATATACGTTATCAGCAGCTTCAGCTAAAAAACAGCTACGATGCTATCTGGGCATGCGCCAGTTTATTGCATTGCCCTAAAAGCCAAATTGAATATGTGATGCAGAACTGCATTGATGCTTTGAAAGAAGGTGGGGTATTTTACTTTTCCTTTAAACAAGGTGAGGACGAGCGTTTAGATGAACGTGGCCGTTTTTTCAATGATTACACTGTGGTGAGTTTAAACGCGCTTATCGCTAAGTTTGATGAATTAGAAACTATCGATGTATGGCATACAACCACGCCATTAAGAGGCCAAGATCAAACGTGGATAAATGGTTTTGTTCGTAAGGTATTAGGGGCTAAGAAAAGAGAGTCTAAGCAAACAGATCTCAAGGTTGCCTTGTAAATGAATACAGAATCCGCTTCGCACGCCTTTAGCCACTCTTTAACGACAGGTGGTAGTGATCACTTCTTACCAAAGTTAATTGCTGCGATTAATAGTGCTAAAAGAATTGATATGACCGTGGCCTTTGTCCGTGAAACGGGCATGAAATTGTTAATTCCGGCCCTAAGAGAAGCGTTAGAGCGCGGCGCAGTTATACGAATTTTGACCTGCGATTACCTGCAAATAACCGACCCCGCTGCTTTGCGGACGCTGCTGTTATTAAAAGCGTCTGTTCATCAGCAGCAGGGCGCTCAAGTTAAAATATTTGAAAGTAACATTTAATGATGTTACATTTAAAGATATGCAAAATTATGTATTGGAAGACATGTTTTGCACCAAACATATGTATTTGGAATAGGTGCTTTGCACCAAAAATTGTGTATCGAAAAAGGTGCTTTGATTAATTTATAATCAGTAAATTTGGTCGTTTGTGGGGAAAAAATTAGCAGGTTTTGGG
>JALJPK010000205.1 GCA_022968985.1 Pseudomonadales bacterium
TATTAAAGTCAATTTCTAACTCTTCACTATTAGTTTGTGTTGATTTGGATAACTCAAAGTCGAAATCTAACTCACCATCATTTGAGTCATCTTCAAGTAAATTATTAAAGTCAATTTCTGACTCTTCACTGATGGGTTGTGTTTGATGGGATAACTTATTTTCGAAATCTGAAAACTCATCACTTAATTCTAATGTTTCAATGACGGGTGAAGAGTCGATAGTGTTTTCATACAGTGATTTTGAGTCATCTAATTTTAAGGTGTTAGTTGTAATGATAAATTCATCGTCTGTATCAAGAGATTCATTTAATAAACTATCATTTTTTATTTCTGGATTTTGTACAAATTCGGATGTGTATTTATTTGTGTCTGAAGGGGGAGTCTTTTGTTTATCTTGAGTTGAGGGTTGTAATAAAGGCAAAGGGCCAGCATCATCAATTAATTCGTTTTTTTCAACAGCGTTGCCTACTTCCATTTTTTGATTATATGACTGCATCGCTTTCTCAAATTCATCAATACTATCAACATCTTCAAGTTGTTCTAATTGATCTTCTGAATCAGAGGTGAAAGAAGAGATGAAATCATCCCCAGGATTATGATTAACTGGTTCAGGGCTAATTATCTTTTCAGCTTTGCTTTCAGGTTGTACTGAGGTAGTTACTTTAATTGGAATAATTTTTTCAGCTTTTTCAATCACTACTTTATTGATTTCGTGAAACGAAAAAGCGAAACGAACCCAAGCAAAAAATGAAGTTAGTAACTGGGCTGCAATAAATATATATAAAATCATTTCTATATTTATGGATGTATTAAAGGTGTTTTCTAATAAAGCAGAGGCATAATAAGTGCCCGTTAATATAATAATAGGCAACCAAGTAATGAGGTTTGCACCAAATATTGAGTTTTGTGTTTGTAAGAAAGTACTCCAAGTGGCATTAATGCAAAATAAAGTTAAGCCAATTGTTAAAATTAAACAAAGGTTAATAACTTGATCATGTAGTTGAGGATCAAGCATTAAAATATTTAAAAAATGAGTTGGAAATATTAAAATTGCAGCGCTTAATAAAACAGCATAAATAGATATTAAACGAATTGTAAATTTATGTGCTTGTTTAACTCTTTGATACATAAAAGTTGATGAATTAAAGATGGATAGAGTTTGGTAGCTTAAAAGTAGTGCAAAACAAGGGCTAAATAAAACCAAACAGATCGCACTACTAATTAAAAAGGACTGGTGAAAAACGTCATTAGTTAATCCAGTTGTTTGATATTGATTAATCCAAAAATAAAGACCAATAATCATTATTACCAAGCTGGCAGTTATGGAAAAAAACAATGAACCCTGAGCAATGATAGAGCCTAAATCAGAGAATCTAGGTCTCAAATGCTCTGCTTTTACTCTGATTTCGGTACGGCCTGAAGACAAAGTTAAAACTAAAATTAAAGTCGTTATGATTAAGCTTATTGTTGAGACTGCAGAAACTCCAAGAATTTGAAAACTTGAATATTCGTTAGAAATAAAATTAAGTCCAATATTTAAAGCCACGCTGAAAATAATGACTAAAGAGGCGAGCATTGTTTTGCCCTGTGCGCGTAATATATCTAAGTAGGTTAGGGTTAAAAATAAGAATGGTAACCCTATTAATAATGGGGTTAAGTAAGTTTTTAAATCATTACTAATATTAAATGAGTCTAAATTGAGTATATGTAGAAAATAAAAACCAATACCTGCAACTAAACACCCTGCTATAAATGACCAGATTACTCCAGAGCCAGCCATGTTTTCTGCTTCAATGTAGTCAAATTTTGAGATGTGTTTAGTTACTAAACCGGAAGTACCTGTGGATAATAATAAAATTATGATAGAGGGGATAAATGCATATGGACTTATGGATAAAAATTCGTTAAATAATTCAGGTTGTAATTTATCGATAAACATAATATCAGATAACACATAAATAAACGGTAAACATAAAGCGAGTAAAATAGGTAAAATTGAAAGGCTTAATATGCCAGAAATAGATGCTTTAGATAAATTTAACTCATGTGATTGAGTGGTTTCGAATAACATGTGGTGACCTGAACTATAAAAGCTTAGATCATACTTTATTTTGGTTTAATTAGGTGGGTGAAAATTAGTAAAATGAGACATTACAAACAAAAAAAAGAGCCACTTAAGGCTCTTTGATCAACTTCGAAGGTATTATTTATTTCTTACTATCTGCTTGTTTAACTGCAGCAGCTATAAAACCAGAGAATAAACCATGACCCTTTCGAGGGGTTGATGTGAATTCCGGGTGGAATTGGCATGCAACAAACCAAGGGTGATCATTATTTTCAATCATTTCAACTAATGCACCATCTACAGACTTACCAGAGAATGTTAGGCCTGCTTCTTCAAGTTGTTCAACATAGTTGTTGTTCACTTCATAGCGATGACGATGACGTTCTTTGATGATGTCTTTGCCATAAGCGATATGTGCTTTACTACCTTCTAATAAACGACAGTCCTGAGCACCTAAACGCATTGTACCACCAAGATCAGTGCTTTCATTTCGCTCAACTTTAGAGCCGTCAGCTTCAATCCATTCAGTAATTAAACCAATAACTGGGTGACGAGCTTGTTTATCAAATTCTGTTGAGTTAGCACCTTCCAGTTTAGCCACGTTACGAGCGAATTCAATGACCGCTACTTGCATGCCTAAACAAATACCTAAATAAGGGATTTTGTTTTCACGAGCAAATTGTGCAGTTTGAATTTTACCTTCAACACCACGATGGCCAAAACCACCTGGTACTAAGATCGCATCTTTGCCTTCAAGTAAAGACGTGCCTTTTGTTTCGATGTCTTCAGAATCAATGTATTCAATATTCACTTTTAAGCGTGAACGGATACCAGCATGATCAATAGATTCTATTAATGATTTGTAAGCATCTAATAATTCCATGTACTTACCAACCATTGCGATATTAATTTCACGCTCAGGGTTTAATTTACGTTCTGTTACATCTTCCCACTGGCTTAAGTCGGCAGGAGGGCAGTCTAAATTAAAACGTTCAGCAACGATTTTATCTAAACCACTTTCGTGTAAGATTTTTGGAATACGGTAAATAGTGTCAGCATCCGGTAATGAAATAACCGCACGTTCTTCTACGTTGGTGAAAAGTGCAATTTTACGGATACTTGATGCATCAATAGCCACTTCAGAGCGACATATAAGAATTTCAGGCTGAATACCAATGGTGCGTAATTCTTTAACAGAGTGCTGAGTCGGTTTAGTTTTCACTTCGCCCGCTGTTTTTAAATATGGCACTAATGTCAAATGAATGTTTAAAGCACGAGTAGAACCTAGTTCAACTTTTAATTGACGAATGGCTTCTAAGAAAGGAAGGGATTCAATATCACCTACTGTTCCTCCAATTTCAACAATCGCAATATCAGCATTACCAGCGCCTTCAAATACACGACGTTTAATTTCGTCAGTGATATGAGGGATAACTTGAACCGTTCCGCCTAAGTAATCACCACGACGTTCTTTTTTTAATACGTCTTGGTAAACACGCCCTGATGTGAAATTGTTAGTTCGGGTCATGGTTGTATCGATGTAACGATCGTAGTGACCCAAGTCTAGGTCAGTTTCTGCGCCATCTTCGGTGACAAATACTTCACCATGTTGGAAAGGGCTCATTGTACCTGGATCAACGTTAATGTACGGGTCCAGTTTGAGGATCGTCACGTTTAAGCCACGCGATTCTAAAATAGCGGCTAAAGAAGCAGAGGCAATCCCTTTACCTAAAGAAGAAACCACACCACCTGTGACAAATATAAATCGAGTCATAATACCATCTCAAAAAAATAGGAATTCCTCACGTAATCTAAACACGTGATAAGCACTAGAAAAGTAAAGGAATATAGAACAAAAGATGGGAGGCTATATTATCTCAAAGTGAAGTAGTTCACCATGTTCATTTACAAATAATTTCAATTCCGCCACTACCTTTTGCTGCTGCAAATTCGTTTACGATGAAATATTGGCCAATTGCGATTAATTTATGCTCGTAAAATATGAATGGTAAAGTTTTTTTTGCTTGCCAGCTTAAATCCAGCTCTTGTAATAGGCGTTTTAAATCTCGACGTTTATCTCTTGAAAATATACTTAATTTTTGATTGTTAGGTCGATGATCAATGCTGAGTTTTGTTAAATCTAAATCTGATTTTAATCCATTGTTTTTAAGTTGCTTACTTTGTTTGAAATGAATAGTTGAGTCATACCATGTATATGTCTGGTTTAATGAAATTGAATTAATAGGTGTTTCTTTAATGGTTTTATTATTTTGAATGTGCAAAATATAACCATCAAAAATAAAATGCTGATCTAAATGTAGTACTTTAGCTCGTTGAATTTGTTTGGCTTGAGTTAACTTAACCAGTTCGTTAACTAAGTTTTTAGTTGGTTTGATCTGTGTGTTTGTCAAAAGCCATTGATAAATTAGGTCGCTTAATTCAGTTGTGTTTAACGGGATTAAAAGCTGTTGTGTATCGGCATAACAGCTGAGAATACTGGAGAAATTATCAGTTTGTTGAATTTTAGCATTTTGAATGTGGCTGATAGATTGTTGGATATTGTGTCTATATTGAGCCCATCGTGCACTTAAAAGCGGTAAAAGTTCATTTCTAAGAAAATTTCGATCATATTTTGACTCATTATTACTAGGATCTTCAATCCAAGTTAAATCCATAGAGTTTTTAATGATCTTACTTTTGCTCATTTCTATTAACGGCCGTATTACTTCGTGCCCATAAAATTCAGCTTGTGAGTGCATCGCACTTAATCCATTTAATGCCGCGCCGCGCATAAGTCTTAAAAAAAATGTTTCGATTTGATCATCTTGATGATGTGCTAAAAGTAAGATGCCTTTTGTTGATGTTTGATCGAGGCACTGTCTAAAAAATTCGATTCGAGCATTTCTCGCGGAGTCTTCAATGCCTTTGCCATTATTTACTACGTTGACTTGTTTGTTTAATAAAATAATATTGTTACGTTTACATTGATCTTGACAGTGAGTTAACCAGTTATCGGCTTCTTTTTGTAAGCCATGATGGATGTGAATCGCTTTAAAAGGGATGTGGTTTTGAATGAGCTGATCAAATAAAAATTGTGAATCCACACCACCTGAAAATCCAAGGAAAATAGGTCGGTCAGATTGTTTGAGCTTATTTAAGATGTTAGTTAGAAGCATTGGAGTGTGGGTTTTTATAAAAAAACGAAGTTTATTCTAATTCCCATAAATAGCGAAATTTTTCTCGATCACCACGTTCATATAGTTCGGT
>JALJPK010000206.1 GCA_022968985.1 Pseudomonadales bacterium
GATATTCATCAAGCTTTTAATTTAAAAAAGGACGTTTAAATTAAACTTACACCAGTACACGATGTACGCTTTGCGTTTGAATATCCAAGGCGGGTTCCCCGACGCTAGGATATTCATCAAGCTTTTAATTTAAAAAAGGACTTTTAAATTAAACTTAAAGAGTATTACTCGCCGTAGTTAGCATCAACCAAATCGCCCATTACAACGTTTGAGATGAAGCTTTTAGCAGTTAACCAATCTTCAACAGTTTTTACATTTTCTGCTGTTGGTGAACCATAACGTTCGCTTGATAATATAAAACCATTCCAAGAAGTTGCATCACCACTTCCTCCAATGTCCATACCATTTGATTCTACTACTCCTACCAATTCCCAGATGAAATCATTTAATTCATCTGATTTGTCTTCAATATCAAAACTTAATTCAAAACCTTTAATTGCGAATTCGTCTAAGTATAATTTCTTACGGATTCTTCTATTTTTAGTACTCATAATTTTTACCTTTTATTGCGTAATAAGTGTCTACTTATTACTTTTGGGTTAAGCATAAAAAAAACCGAACAAAAGTTCGGCTTTTTAAGTAACTGATTATTATTTATTCAGTGCTGTTATCGTTGTGAATTTCCATCATGCCTGAGTAGCTGGCGTCTTCTAATGGACTTTTCTTTTTATTTGAGTCGGATCGAATTTTTTCTAATTTAGCAAAGTATGCCGCGTCCACATCACCTGTAATGTATTCGCCGTTAAATACTGAACAATCAAATTCTTGCGCTTCGTTACCTTCCACTCTCACACAATCAATTAAATCGTCTAAATCTTGGTAGATTAACCAATCACACCCGATCTCTTTTTGAATTTCTTCTACGGTTTTACCGTGTGCAATTAATTCTTCAGCTGTTGGCATATCAATACCGTATACGTTGGGATAACGAACCGCTGGTGCTGCGGATGCGAAGTATACATTGGCAGCTCCTGCATCACGTGCCATTTGAATAATCTCTCTACAAGTGGTTCCACGTACAATTGAGTCATCTACTAACAATACGTTTTTGCCTTTAAACTCTAAACCAATCGGGTTTAGTTTTTGTTTAACTGACTTTTTACGCATTTGTTGACCCGGCATAATAAACGTTCTGCCGATGTAACGGTTTTTGATAAACCCTTCACGATACTTAATACCCATTCGGGTGGCTAACTCAATAGCTGAAGTACGTGATGTATCTGGAATAGGCATAACTACATCAATATTATGATCTGGACGCAAACGCATGATTTTATCGGCTAATTTTTCGCCCATTCTTAAACGTGCTTTGTATACCGAGATACCATCAATGATAGAGTCAGGACGTGCAAAATAAACGTGCTCAAAGATACAAGGGCGTAAAGTTGCGAATTTGGCGCATACTTTTGAGTGTAATTTACCGTCGTTATCTACGTAGATTGCTTCACCTGGTGCCAATTCACGCACTAGTTTAAAACCAATTGAATCTAAAGCCACTGATTCCGAAGCAAACATGTACTCCATTTTACCATCTGCGTTTTGACGCTCACCATATACACATGGACGAATACCAAAAGTATCTCTAAAAGCAACAATACCATAACCAGAAATCATCGCTATCACTGCATAAGCACCACGACAACGATTATGTACACCAGTAACTGCAGCAAAAATATCGTCTTGTGTTGGCTTTAATTTACCTTGAACTTGTAGCTCGTGCGCAAATACGTTTAACAATACTTCAGAATCTGAAGTGGTATTTGTGTGGCGCAAATCCGATTGATAAAGCGATTTTGACAAACCATCCGCATTAGTAAGATTGCCGTTATGAGCAAGCACAATACCGTAAGGAGAGTTAACATAAAAAGGCTGGCTTTCAGCCGAGCTTGATGTACCCGCTGTTGGGTAACGAACATGGGCGATACCCATGTTGCCCGCTAAACGAGTCATGTGTCTTGTACGAAATACGTCTTTTACAAAGCCATTACTTTTACGTAAAAAGAAGTCACCATCTTTTTGAGTAACGATACCCGCAGCGTCTTGGCCACGATGTTGTAAGACTGTTAATGCATCATAAAGAGATTGATTAACTGGAGAATAAGCAAAAATGCCTGCAATACCACACATAGGTTTAGCTCGTTTTATAGGTTGTTAGATTCTAATTATTTGACTGCTTTAATTAATTCAGAAGAATTTCGTTAAAATAGGGTTTTTACAACATCTATTTATTTTTGATTTTCTTTAGTTTTAAAATTAAGCAACATTTAAACAATTACAGGTTGTACTAAATTATTACGATTATTTTATCGATCATTTCTTTAAAACATCGATCGATTCTGGATTGGCTGTTAAGTCTTTTACAAGTTGCCCAGCCATTTCAATTACGGGGTCAAAATAGGTTACAAATTCAGATTCTGACCATAAATCGTCAAAAGCAAAGATGCGTCCAATGGATAATATTACCACCACCAAAATCAGGCCGCGTAGTATACCAAAAATCATACCTAAAATTCTATCTAATCCGCTTAATCCTGTCATTCGAATAAATTCATTCACCAAATGATTAAATAAAGCAAAACATATTAGGGTGCCAGCAAATAAAATTGTGAACGCCAAACCTACTCGCCACTGAGGTGACTCAATCATATCGGCTAATAATGCGGACAATTCATCCACAAACATTCTAGAAATAACTAAAGCAACCACCCAACCTAATAACGATAAAGCTTCGCGCACAAAACCTCGTTTGATTGAGATTAATGCAGAAATACTCACGATCACCAACATGACCCAGTCTATCCAAATTAATTGCATAACACTCCCCTCTTTACAAAATTTTACTTAACTTGATAATTCATAACCCACGGACTCTTAACGTCCGGCTCTTTTTCTAATTTTTTAGACTCGTCATAAGCGTCTTCTTTACTTATTATGGGCCCTACTAAAACCTGAATTAATACTTTGTTATTCTTGGTGTACCCCGTTTTGGTATACACGTGATACCCTTTTTCACGAAGTTGGTCGCGTAATTTAAACGCCCCTTCTTCTTTAGAAAAACTGCCTACTTGAATCGCATAAGCTTTAATTAAATCCCCATCAAACTCAACAGTACGATCTTTGATTTGGGTTTGGCCTTGGGTAATGGTTTGTTTAATACGTGTGCTATCGTCTGCCACTTCGCTTAATTCAATCGGCTCACCTTCTGTGATAATCGATAAATCAGGCACATTAAGCGCTTGAGGTTTTATTTGCGCCAATGAAGTTAAATCGGGTTTTTCAGGTTTGATTGGAATATTGGTGACACGTTCAGGAATTCGTCCTTCGCCATCTAATATTTGAGGTAATACTACAACGGCAAATATGACTATAACCGTCGCGCCTATCAGTCGTTTTCGAAATCCAGCATCCATTATTGCTTCTCCCCTAAAATTTCTAACGCTAAACCACAGGTTATAAAAGACCCACAAATTAATACGTTTTTATGTGATACCTCTTGAACCTGAACCTTACTTTCACTTTGAAGCTCTTTTACTTTTTGTAGTGCCTTTGCCACACTTTGGACCAATATTGTGTTGTCATCAAAGAACTCATTTAGCTTTTCTTTTTTGATGGCCCTTGGCATATCTTCTAAATCAACCAAAATAAATTGTTGTGCTATGCCTTTTAAACTACTTGTCACTGCCGCCACATCTTTGTCTGCCATCATACCCAATATACAAATATCCTGTTTGGGTAGTTGTTTGGCAATAAATTTGGCAGCATGGGCATTATGTCCCACATCGATCGTGTAGGTAATTTGATCTTGTTTGATTTGAGTTAAACGACCAGCTAACTGCCAATGACTTAATACATATTCAATGTCGATTTGTGAGATTTTAAATCCCGCTTGAATCCATGCGGTGATAGCGCAAGCTGCATTATTAACAGGTAATATTGGTTGTTTTAAATCTTTATAAGAAAGCACTTGCCCATTACAATACACACTTAAATCAAAACTTTGATCATTAACTGTCCAGCTAAATTCATTATCACAGACATGTAATTCAGGAATAACTTCAAAGTAATCAACTAAACGTTGATGTAAATTTGTTGTGTAGACATCTTCACCTAAGATCAAAGGTTGATCTGTTCTGCCGATACCGCATTTTTCAAAACGAATCACATCTAAATCGGTACCTAACCAATCGGCATGATCCAGCGCAATACTGCTGACAATACCAACGTCTGCATCTAAACAATTACTGGCGTCTAATCTGCCACCTAGGCCCACTTCAATTAACCAAATATCTAATTTAAAATGCGCGAACAAATACAACGCCACCAACGTGGTGTATTCAAAATACGATAAAGACACATCGCCTTTATTTTGGTAGATGACCTGTAATGCTTGAATAAGTAAGTCATCACTTACCTGTTTATCATTGATAACAATACGTTCGTTAAATTCAATTAAATGCGGTGAGGTATATTTACCTACTGTGAAGTTTTGTTTTAATGCGAGTATTTCTAGAAAACGTAATGTGCTGCCTTTGCCATTGGTACCGGCACAGGTGATGATTTTTTTGGGGCGAGGTAAGTTAAGGGTTTTAAATACCTTTGTGATACGCGAAAGCCCAAGGTCAATCTCACTGGTATGCGCTTGCTCCAGATAAGATAACCATTGGGCTTTTGTAGTAAATTCAAGAGGTTTTAACATTACTGTCATGTTTCATTTACCTCTTTAAACTAAGTTACGCTGCATCTTGTTTGGTCAATTTACTTAATATACGAGCCAAAGTGATGGTTAAATCATGGCGATGAACAATTGAATCAATTGCACCATGCTCTAATAAGAACTCACTGCGCTGAAACCCTTCTGGTAATTTAGCCAAAATTGTTTGCTCAATCACACGAGGACCCGCAAAACCAACACGAGCATTAGGCTCAGCAACGTTAATATCACCTAATAATGCTAGCGATGCCGAAACACCCCCATAACA
>JALJPK010000207.1 GCA_022968985.1 Pseudomonadales bacterium
GATTGAATGTGATGAAAGCATAGAAGTTTTTAGTGCTTTAAAAGTAATTAATTTTGAACAAAACGATAAAATTAAATTAGGTGCATTAATAAAGTTAGAATCAGAAAGTAATTCAATGGTGGCGTATTATTTTTTATCACCCTGTTCAGGTGGGGTGAAATTAAGCTTCGACGGATTAGATATCACCTTAATAACTCCTACTGCGCCTCTTGGTAAATTGTTATTAGGCAAACAGGTTGATGATGAAATTGTGTTAAATGTGCAGTCGGCTTTAAATGCAGGTGAACAAGTTATGATTGTATTGGATGTGAGATAGTATTTGTAGGTAGGGATTTATCCCGAAAAATGTCGAATAGCCGATAGCCGATAGCCGATAGCCGATAGCCGAAAAATAAAATTGAAGAATTAGTGATTACGAAAATTATATGTTGTGTTTTAATATTTTTTATTTCGGATGTTTTACAAATTAACAGATCAAACTAATGAGGTAATAAAAAGTGTCGAGAAACTATAGAATTATAATATGCATCGAATTTTTATTGTTATTTGGTTGTATGTATGTCATTGGACTAATTCAAATTTTGAATTTAATCATGTTGCCTTTTACTGATTGGGAATATTTTGAATTTCCAAGTTTGTTATTGGTGATAGGTTCCACAACTGGGTTTTTGGGGATGAATTTTAGTATGTTCTCCATAATATGTAATGATGTATTAAAATACAAACGTAAAATATTATTGAACTCAATGTTGCTTGTTGGGGTATTAACGGTGGTTATATTATTTATAATAATGTCGGTTAATATGATACACAAACAACCTGGAATGCTAATTGGTTTTTTTATTATTGCAGCCCCTGCAATATGTTTTTCATTTCATACTATGTGGTTAATTATGTACAAGCTTCAAACCAAACCTTAAAAGCTAATGCCCTATGTAAATTAAATGCCTACATGAATGAAGATATTTACATTATCAATATTCAGAGAACTAAAAAATCTAGTTTTTCGTTCAATTTAATTCAAATCGATCTACAAAGACATATCAACAAGTTAAATTCTACCTGATTAAAAAAACACACTAATCATCAAAGAAAATTCGAATTTATTAACATATCCACAGTAAAGAATGGAGCTTACTCTAATAAATTGAAAAATCGTTAATGTAAGTAATAAAATACATACATATCAACAAAGTTAAAATGAGCTTAACCTAAAAAAGAAAAATTATGTCAAAGCAAATCATAACTTATTCACATACCCACATAATTAAAGTTCTACAATTACACTAAATAGTCAATTATACTGCGCGCCCAACTTATACATTTAAAAATGGATTAACATGCGCTCTCTAATCAAACTCAGTCTTACCGCCATTCTATTAATTAGCCATTCAGTTTTTGCTGCCAATTTAGTAGACGAAAAAAACGGATTTAAAACTAAACTGATTCAAAAACAACAAGAAAATAATCAATATCCAATCCCTCCTAATAATGATGTATCTTTAGTTAAGTTTGATACAAAAATTGGAAAAATGTCGGCTTTTATTTCAAATGTTGATACAACTAAAAAGAAAAAATATCCAGCAATTATATGGTTAACAGGCGGATTTCCTTCAGGCGGTGCAAGTGAATCAGTTTGGCAAGATCGCCCAGTAGATAATGACCAGTCTGCTAAAAGTTATCGCTTAAATGACATCGTGATGATGATTCCTTCATATCGAGGCACTTTTTCTAACCCTGGTTTGCAAGAGAACTTTTTAGGTGAAGTTGATGATGTATTAGCCGCACTTGATTATTTATTAAGCCTTAAACATGTTGATCCAAAACAAATTTATTTAGGAGGGCACAGTACCGGTGCTACTTTGGCATTATTAACGGCCGCTTCAACGGATAAATTCAAAGCTGTATTTGCTTTTGGTGCGGTGGCTGACCCTAAAAACTACGGGTACGACACTCAATTACATGACACAACAAACCCTAAAGAATCTTACTTTCGAGCGCCTATAAATTTCTTACAATATATACAATCTAAAACTTATATTATTGAAGGCGAAAATGGGAATGCCGATTCTATTGAGACTATGAAAGTCAAAAATGGTGATAACAATAAAAACTTAATATTTGTAGTAATAGAAGGTGCCGATCATTTTTCTGTTTTATATCCCCTTAATGAAATGATTGCAAAAAACATTAAAAATAATAAAGTGTTTAAAATAAAAGACAAATCACTGCAAAAAACATTTAGCGATTTTGCTGGTCAGCAGCTAAAAGATGACGATATTCTAGCATTAAAAGAAATAGAAGCTAATGATTACCCAATGTCTAAAAAAACGATCTTTATGTATACAACGGTATCGAATAGCAAGAAAGATTTAAAAAAATCAATTAACGATTTTGAAAATTCTGGGTATGTAGTGACAGACATAGCGTTTTATGGAGAAAGTGAAGGGGTTAAATATTATTCGTTATATGTGGGTAAAGTATTAGTACCAAAACGTAAAAAAGATGTATTTAAAAGCAGTAAAATTGTTAATGCAATTGCAAATAAAAATGGTTTGATTTATTTTGGTTGGGAATTAAATTAGACCTCTGTTTAATTTGATACTATTTAATTCGACAATAAAACAACAAAAGGTTTTTTCAATAAGAGAGATGTAGGGTTTTACCTACAAGGATGTAGGTAATTTAATATGGATATATCAAAATAAGCTAAGACAAACTAGTACTGTTTAGCTTTTGGTTAATGAATAATACCCATAACGTTGATTTATGTTTTATCGTCACTTGTGATTTTTTATATTAACCAGTGCCACTTTTCTATTGTTAAAACGCTTTAATTTGCATCTTCAGGTTGAAGAAAAAAATCAATGTTACCAGTTAAAAGATCGTCTGAATCGATTGAAAAGTCAATGATAAGACAGTTATCAATATTATCTTCGATCCGTTCACTGCTATTACTGTCATCGTTTTTAAAATAAGTTTGAGTCACTACTCTTTTATAACCTGGTGCCGAAATGATAAAATGAATATGCCTAGGTCTTGGATTATATAAGCCAGGGCGAATACTGTTAAAGGCATATAATCCATTTTTATTAGTTACAACTGTACCTCTTAAATTAATCTGTTCCGGCTCAAAATCACTGGTATCACCTCTTGCTTGAGGGTGATAAGTACCTTGATGATCGGCGTGCCATATTTCAATTTTTGCGTTTTCGATTTTTTGTTTGATTGTTGAATCAACGTATACACCACCGGTAACCAACATTTTGATACCTGACATTTGCGCAGTATTAATGTCATTGATTTGATCAGTGTCACCAATGTAGTAGGGCCCCAGCGCATCACTGGGTGTAGAATCACAACTATTATCTTCTGTAGTAATAATAGTCTCATTAATGTCAGACTGTTTACAACTGAATAAAGTTGAAGCACCCATTAACAACAAAGAAGAATGTTTAATAAATTGAAGTCGTTGCATAATTAACCTAAAATAAAATTGATAAAATAAATATTAGCAAATATAAAATGACAATAATACCAACTAAATACAGGTCTACATTAAATGAAGTTTAACGTTAAATAATAGTTTCTAAACACTATAATTTAGAAGCCCATATCGCTAGTTTATGTTTCATTGTCACTTGTGATACTTGATCTATAGGTAATGCTTGTATTAACTTGTCGTGTACAAGTAATTTATAAATGTATTCAATTTTGTCTTTTGCTGAATCGGTAGCTTCGAATTTAGCCACACCTCTAGCTTCGGCATATTTCATGCCTGTCTCTATTGCTTTTTTTAGCAGCTCTTTTTCGTTTTTCAATTTTTTCATGATGTAAGGTACCTTTTGAGTCTATTAAACGCTTTACAAATTCCGCCAAACGTTAAAGGGGGCGGTATTAACACCATAAGTGGTTTTTGCTGTGAGGTCTAGTCACTACTTTATTATAGAAGGTATTCATTCGATTATGTATTAAATGTCAGTTTATGCTTTAGCAAGATAATACTAATATCAAACTTAGTTAGTTATTCATTAGTGAGCTTAAAAGGGGCATACAGTTAAGAGTATCGATTCAAAACTGAGTTTTCATTTTGCGTCGATTAACTTATTACTGCAAAGGTTTGATTTAAAGAGAGTTATTGTTTTTCCTTTGTTTACAATTTTCTAAAATCCCATTTTTTTGTTTGTCAGATTTAGTGCCCCAACTTGTGATTTCGGATATTGATCTAAAACAACCTAAACATATCTCGTTTTTGTTGAGCTGACAATTATTAATACAAGGGCTAACAATATTTTTGTTATTTACGTTTGAGCTATTAGACATAAAAGGGACTTATTTAAATGGAATTAGAAAGGTAAAATGATAAATAAAATATACAACGTGTTGTTGTTTTTTTTAAGTAATAAAACCCATTATAACAATTCTAAATCTGTAAACCAATAATCAATAATCACTAAACCAGAAAGTCACAAGGTTAACCTTTAATCGCCACGCACTTTATATCTAAATGTCTCACTGAAGTAATATTAGATAATCAGAGATTCCTTTATAAAATTGTTTTTCTCCTTTTAAAAATAAAGTTTAGGATTAAAACAACAAGATTGACTGAAAATAATAAAATCAACGTTAGACTAAAACATTTAGTAGACATCAATATAAACCAGTTTGGAATCGTTTAAGATAATCTTGTAATTTAATACCTTAGTACTTTTCATTTATTTGATGTTTACATTCGTCTTTTTTCTAAAAAAAGGAAAATATAGGATGAAATTTTAGGGACTAGAATTATTTTTCAAGATTTTTACAGATATCAACCCAATTACAAATGATGGTTTGAATCGTACTAAAATGTTCTGGTAAAGGTGGAGTAGTGTGTATTTCAGTGGTATCAAATAAATTAACACCTAGTTCTGATGTAAATCATCTACTAACCCCCCCCCTTCGTTTTGAGTGTTTTTTAATCCAAAATTATAGTGCAAGGCCAATTGCGCTGAGTTCAAAGTCGGTTTTGGCCAATGTTTATAAATAAGTTGTATTTTATTTGTTTCTCCTGAATAAATCGTGAAAAGCTATAATTTAATCTTTTTATTGTTGCCATTATAGGGGAAGAAAAAGTGGTTTATAGTTAGTGCATGACGAAATGTTACTATGCCTACTATATATGTAACTGAAGAGAAGTGTAAATTGAGCTGCTAAAAGGGGTGGGGTAATAAAAATATGGAGGGAAATAAAATCGAAAAGTGGCAGGGCCAATTAATTAAAGAAGTTTCTATCTAGTACAAAATTATTCTTATAGTATAAAGTTATTTATTGTTATA
>JALJPK010000208.1 GCA_022968985.1 Pseudomonadales bacterium
GTCATTCAGATGAATATATTCGAAAGAAAAACACTGAAATCTATTCTCAATCCTAGTCCACGCGATAATAAAAAGGGTCAACCTCAGATGAGGCTGATCCTTTGAATAAAACTGTGGGACAGCAGTGGCCTATACCTCTCACCAACTTTATTAGTTATATCGATATTTTAAAATACATGACAAAAAAGCGTTATTGAGGTTTTAACCCTTCGTTCGTTATTATCAACTACCAAGACACTGAATAAAAAACAAAACGTCACTAAGCATACTAGTCTGACATACAGACTAGTTGTCCCACATAACAAACTTGTATTTACACTAAGTTTTTCATCGTTATTTTGAATAATAAAATCATTAACCACTTTTTCACAAGATCGATCTTCGTTCATCACTTGCTTTAAAATATTGCTGTTGTGGTCTCGATGTTGTATTTAGATTGGCGTCTATTAATTGAATGTTGTTCAATAATATTCATAATTTCAGGCAGATTTAATATAGATATAAAATCCTGAATAGAAAAAAAAGGGGGTAGTAAAAAAAGGCCTTAGATTTTTGTTTTGATCAGTGATAATAGTCATACAATCAGTGGTGGCGGATTTTTATTATGTGATGATTTAATTATAATAAAATCACTAGTTGTCTTGTTATATTTTAATTGCCTTATCGTCTACAAGACAAATTTTTCTTATCTTTAGAGTTTAACTAAGTACCATTCCAACTGCCCCCTTTTTTCTCATACAGTACTTTTAATTACGAATTAATCCTACTAACTGATACAATATATTTATTTTACTAGGGACATCAACATGAAATTATTATACATACCTTTTGCTTTTTTAGCCTTGTCTAGCTGTAATACAGAGTCTGAACAAAACAAAGAATCTACTCAAACCAGCTCAACTCAAACGTTATCTACAACCGATTCCGATACTCAAACTGAAACTCACTCAAGTGATTTTACTGATACGTCTAGCATAACTCATGAAGAAACTGAAACTGAAACTGAAACACTAACCGACACATCAAGTAATACTTCCACAAACAAGCAAAATAATAAAACAGATACATATGTTAGTACTGACAGTTACACTTTCGATATGTCCGATTTGACGCCTGAAAAAGGGTTTACAATTTTGTCTGGCCAAACTAATGCATTTTTTGGCTGGGCGGCAACGGGTGTAGGAGATGTAAATAATGATGGAATTGATGATTTCGTGATTGGTGCACATTCAGCTAATGTTCCAGAATTTGATAATGGGGTAGTTTATTTATATTTGGGTAAGGAAGGTTTAACAGAACAAGAAATTATAGCTGATTCTCGAAATGAATCTGAAGCAATTATCATTCACGGTGAAAGAAACAATTCTTATATTGGATATTCATTAAGTGCTGCTGGTGATGTTAATGGAGATGGTATAGATGATTTTATTCTCGGAACAGATGAAGAAGAAAATTTTAAAGTCCAAAATTTTGGGGCTGCATATATTATTTTTGGACGTAATACTTGGGATAAAAAGATCAATCTAGGTGAGCCAGACAATACAAGTTTTGTAAGAATACATGGACAATCAATAAGAGATGAACAGCTAGGTCTCAGGGTTGCGGGAAATGGGGATTTTAATGGTGATAATCTACAAGATATTATTGTTGCAGCTGAGCGAACTTATATTAATAACATTTACACAGGAGCGGTTTATGTTATTTATGGGCGTAGCCAATGGGACAGTTTTGTTGATGTCACTCAATTAAATGATAATGACGGATTTATGGTTGAAGCCCATTCAGAACTTAGGCGTATAGGTGAAGAAGCGTCCATGCTTAATGACATAAATAATGATGGATTAGATGAAATTATGTTTTCAGGTTATGTCACAGGCGAAGATTCGGATGCATACTGTTTTATTATTTATGGAACCGAACAGCAAATAAGTACCAAATTTAATACATCTGAATTAGATGGGAATAATGGTTTTTATTTTAAAATGCAAGCGGGTTCTGGTTGTCTTGCAATTGGAAATGTTGGAGATATTAATAACGACGGGTTAAATGATTATGCTGTAGGGGATTCAATATTCAATCGAGATAATAATTTTCGGACATCTGAAGGCGCTGTTAATATTATTTTTGGAAATTTAGAATCAAAATCTACTAGATCAGACTCACTAACATTAGATGGTTCAAATGGTTTTTCTATGTATGGACAAATCTTTCCTGATCACTCACCTTACTTAGGAAACGAAATTATTGCACTAGGGGATTTTAATGGTGATGGTATTGATGATTTTTCTGTCTCTGAAAGATTGGAGTATGGTACAAAATCTATTTACATTATATTTGGCTCTAACCGTGACTGGCCTGCAGAATTAGATGTACAAAATCTTAGTGAATCATATGGGGTAACGATTAACTGGCCCGCTGTAGATGGAAGCATAGCTTTTAGTTTAAACGCAGCAGGTGATGTAAATAACGATGGATATGATGATATTATTCTAAGTGATTATACTGCTGATCATGACAATGATGAATATAATGAAGGTTTAGTTCATATTATATATGGCTTTGATCCAGAGGCTAAATAAAGTCGATAAATATTGGGTGGAGCGTCCACCCAATTAAATCAAAAGAGTAGTGTAAATAAATGTGGAATTCACATTAAAAAACAGAATGGAATTCAAGAGAGTCAGAGTCGATCAAAAATGACTCAGTTATTTATTCGTCAGCGCCTAACTAACTACAGTCTTCATATTGATAATGTTCATAAAACGACATAGTTTTTTACGATATATCCAAAGTCGCTGCCTATTGCATTTACTTGATCATTTGAAAATTCTATTTTGTGAAATTAAACGACTTAACGCAATTTTCTAAATTGAAATCTTTGAAATGGAAAATGGCTTTATAACTGGTATTTGTACCATTGGTAGTTAATATAAATTTGTGATAAGACAACTTAAAATAAATAATATAATGACACTCAGTAGTCTTAATTTTAAATGTAACATTATAAAAAATATTTATTATTACAAAATCATCACAATGACCCTTGTGATTATTACATTTCAATTACACAGCAGATGAAATAAAACTAACCACTAACAAAAGTATTTGATATAATGCGCGCAAATTTGGCCAGTGGCTGAAAATATAATTAAACGCATTAGGATAGACGTATGAAGTTCCTTGTTTTAGCGGTATTAACATTAGTAAGTAGTATTACATTTTCAAAAACTTATTTGATAGAACCTCAAGTTCCTACTGAATCTAAACTATGGAGCTGGGGATATATTAGTTATAATGATGCTTCAGGTTTTGGCACTATAAGACTAGCACCTTTCGAACTACAAATTCCTTTAAGTGAATCAAAATTATTACCCGCTAGAGTAATTATTAATTCACGAATTGATGGGAAACCTAAAAATTATAAAACCTTCATAAAAACATCAGTCGCCGACATTGATGCAGGTCGTTATAACTTTCAATTACAATTCTTAGATAAAAATTCAACAGATAATCCAGACTCTATTCGCGAAAAGAAATTATGTAATTTTGAAAAAGCTGAGTTTTGGGCGCAATGTCGTGTTCAGGGTTTAGTTGGTATTAAGCAAATTAATTATAGAAATGATAATGACAAATACTTATCAGCAACGGTTGTTTATGTTGCTTTTCCAATGTCTATTTCTTTGGATACAGGCGCACCGGAACTACCGGGTGGCAAATTAACTTTTGGTATATCTCCCGTTATTAATGTGATTGATTCGCAAAAAATGATCGATTATGCAGGACTTGATGCCAAATCGGGTAAACCTTTAGTATCCATTGATATCTCAATTGCTTATCAAATTAATAAAAATTTCATGTTGCAATTCGGTAGCTCAGTATACTCGCATAATTATGATGGCGAACGTAAAATATTAACTGAACTTTCATACCGTTATTAAATGATGAAGTGGTTAATAATTCCAATTCTTAGTTTATATATAAGTGTCACGCAGGCTTATACACTTAATGTGTTGAGTAACGACACTGTAAAAATTTTGAATATAAACCCTGTTTTCGAACAGGGTATGAATTTAGAATCTGGCACATATAAATTGCAAATATCAAATAAATTCATTGATATTAAGCTCAATAAAAACAGCCTTATTTTACCTAAAAGTATGCATGTAGAATTTAAAGAATTCAAAATTGCTTTTATCGGATTATCACAAAATAATATTCTTCTTTTACCATTTTTAGGAAGTTTATCAGTGAATAAAAGTAATAATTTCATTCAAGAAACTGATTTATTTGAATGGATTAATAATGAAATAAATACAGAATATTATAAGTTTGAATATTGTTTACAATTATTTTGTATTTATGAAAAAAGCAGAATTAAGCAACGATTAATGTTTTGTGAAGACATTAATTTAGTGGGGAATTGTGACTCATTTATACTGAATGAAAATAATAAAAAAATTCCTCTATTGTTTGAAAACTGGGTGATTCCAAATGTGTTACCTGTTTTTAAGAGTCGATATATTTCTTTATAAAAGCGATAGTTATGAGTGATCAAATAATTAGCCCAGTGGAACAAGCATTATTAAGGCGTACCGAACAACTTAATGATTTAGCAGCGAATATGACTAAATTATCAACTCCAGGTGCTAAGTCTGAAAAATCATTTGAGACTTATATTGATGGCGAAATTATTATTCAAAAGGTCATTATTAATACTCAAGGTGCTTTAAAACCAACAACAAATCAGTCTCAATTATCTCTAAATGGTACTGGTGGATTTGTTGTTCAAGACAATCAGGGGTTAGAGCACTCAATTAGGCAGATACGAGTTGAAGTTATAAATGGTCAACTTAAAACAAGTGATGGTTATTTTCTGTTGGGTAATACAGGTTACATAACTATCGATTCAACTATTCCATGGAAAGTAATGGCTAATGGTGAGTTGTATCAAGCTGACACATTAGTTGATCAAATTAAATTAACAGACAATAAAACACAAATTCTACAAGGTTTTATCGAACAGTCAAATATAGATCCTGCCGCTGAAATGATTGAACTGATTAAAGTATCGCGTTCAAGTGAAAGTTATCAGACAGTTATAAAAACCCAATCAAAAATGACGCAAACTGCGTTTGATCAATTAGGAGGTTTATAATGTTAGACGCTATTACCATTGCAGAGTCCGGTCTTCAGTCACAACAAAAAGTGATTGATCAAATTGCGAATAATATGGCTAATTTAAATACTAATGGCTATAAAAAAAGCAGTATTGAATTTTCTCAATTAGTGAATACCGATTCAGACA
>JALJPK010000209.1 GCA_022968985.1 Pseudomonadales bacterium
TATTACCAGTAAATACTTTTCAGATGGGATGGTAATTTTACAGTTCAAGGGACGTTGTTGACTAAATCAGGGAACCTTTTGTAAATCTTGTGATCCGATCATTATCACGGATTTAAAAAGGTTCATCTGATGGGTAAGTCGAAGAACAAAGTCACAAACTGGCCAGAGTATAATCGAACGTTAACTCAACGTGGCTCGATTACATTTTGGGTAGACGAATCAGCCATAGAGGCATGGACTTGCACTAAACATCACGGAAAGCGTGGTCGAGAATTTCAATTCTCTGACGTGGAGATTAAAACGGCATTAATAGTGAACGGTGTATTTTCTCTGTCATTACGCTCATTACAAGGCTTTATCGATTCCATTTTTTCTCTGATGAATGTTCCACTGCGTAGTCCCAATTATTCGAGCATAAGTAAACGAGCCAAAACGGTTAAAATAAAATATCGTAACCCATCGAGAGGAACTATCCGACATATCGCCATCGATTCAACGGGCTTAAAAGTGTTTGGCGAAGGCGAGTGGAAGGTTAAGAAGCACGGCAGTGAAAAGCGTCGAACGTGGCGCAAGTTACATATAGCGGTCGATGTTGATACTCATGAAATTATTTCTGCTGAAATGACGCTTATTAATGTTGGTGACTGTGAAGTACTACCTTCGTTGCTCACCCCTCTACGTCGACGTATTTCAGAAGTCTCAGGTGATGGAGCGTACGACACAAAAGAGTGTCATAAAATACTTGAGAAAAAGAAGATAAAACCACTTATTCCGCCACGTAAAAGTGCTGGATTGTGGGTAGCTGGACATCCGAGAAATGAAGCTGTAATAGCACTCAAAGCGGGCGAACTGAAACAGTGGAAAGCCGATACTGGCTACCACGATAGATCGTTATCGGAAACTGCGATGTATCGGTATAAAACGCTCACAAGCGGAACGCTATCACTTCGGTCTTACAATGCTCAAGTCGGTGAAGTCTATGCCAATGTTAAAGCGATCAATAAAGTCATTAGACTGGGTATGCCTGAAAGAAACACAAGTATTTAGAATTTTATAACAAAGGGGATGATCAAACCTCTAACTGATTTGATCAACAAGGCCCTTTAACACGCTAAATCTGTCATATTCGAATAAAGATTGAAACTTTCGCCAATTGATTTATAAGGAGTTTCAATCTTGTTTAAGTTTGACACTATTCTAATTTTTAATATGATTATCGAATCTCATTTTAATAAAGTTTGAAACTCTTATTCATATAATGTGATAGCCAAATAATGTTGACTATCATGCTTTAAAATCCAGTGTCATTAATGTCTTTTGCTTAGGTGCCAGCCTTCACAATAATTGCATCTATACTCAAATAACGTTGTTTTTCGCTTTTTATAAATACTACTCGCTTTATTATAAGCCTCTGCCCTTGTGCTATATGCTATTTTGCATTCACCGTCACACCCTTTACAGTGCTGACATTTAGTTATACCTTTTATAGGTTTTGAAGATAGTTGCCATTTGTTAAACTTGTCATTTTCATATAAATCTAACTCTTCGTTAAACTTATCTCTAATATTTTCAGCAATTAATTCAGTTTCAAAATTATAACCAACAAGATTGCTAGACGATGTCCTAATATACGCATCACTTTTCATGGCTATATCACCTCGCCTAAAGCTATGATGCTTTCATCTCGGGAATAACGAGACATAAAAGTATTAGCGTTAAAGTTGATCAGACTTAACGCTTTATTAGCTCCAACTTCATTAATACAATCGCTGTAAACATACCCCCCCAAATCACGCGAGTTTTGATAAAATCGCCCTTTGGGCTCAATCATCAAATACGATTCTGTCATAGCACTATTCGATTCAGGATAAATTGTGATGCCTTGTTTTTCATGCCGTTCAACAAACTGATTGAATTTGTCGTCTGAAATTAGTAGTTCATCATTACCATACGGCATGACTTGTAGTACTTTCCATTTATCAGGTGCTAGATCAGACATGAATGAAGAAAAATTTTCTCTCCAATTAATAGCATTAATTACTGTATTAATTTTGGTTTTTAAGCCTATTTGTGTATGAGATAATTTGTGAAGAGCACACTTTAGTTCTTCTGCACTTAATGAGTTACCCTTCCGATCAATCCGACCTATTTCCTTTCTTGTTTGATAATCTAGGCTGTCAAAGCTAATGCCTATCATATCTAGGACGTTCTTAGGCAAATCAAATTTGTTTTTTAACAGGTAACTACCATTAGTAATTATTGAAGTGTTAAAGCCTTTTTGCTTTGCCAATATTAAAACTATCGAAAGCGTACTTCCCAACATCATTGGCTCACCACCAGCCAAATTTAAGCGCACAGTTTTATATCCAAGCATATCTTTAATTTTGGGGTTGCCACGAATGAAATAATTCGCTAATTGATCAAGTAATCTTTCTATAGCTTCTAAGGATCGAAGCAGTTCATTAGGCTTTCCCCACTTTGCAAAACAGTAGGTACAATTGTAATTACAGGCTTCCGTAATATGCCAGTTGATTACAAGTTCATTTAACTGATTGTTAAGCGTAGGTGGCGTCACATTTAGTGTATTGGCGACAAAATTATTTTGTGTAGACATACGTATACTCCTTGACTGACCTGCACATACAGACCGTAAAGTTTTTACATGGCGGACGGCTAGCGTCAAAGGAGGAGCATCAGGCTCCAGTACACCAAGGTGGGATTAATTAGATTTTTTAATCGTTATGGATTGCGCATTAGATTGCGTCTAGTTTTGAGAGCTTCCTCATGGTTTACTTCAAGACCAAGCTCTTTTCGTTGGCAGAGAAGTAACCACCACTCAGCGGCAATAATCCCTCGTTTCAAATCTTGAATCGTAGGATTTTTTTTAGTTTTTCTGCGGACAGTTTTGTAACACTCACTAGCAATAGCACGTACAGCTTCATCAGGGTCTGATTTTTTAGTGAAGTTGACCGTTTTGTGGACTTTCCCATTAAGATCAAAACCTAGTTCGGTTAAAGCCTTTAAATAGCCTTGTCTCCAAATTGAAGATTGCTCTATTACTTGGTTAGGATCATACTTTCCGTCTTTCGCTTTTTCACCTTTGCGAAGACGTAACCGACTTAAACAAAACTCTGCCAGTTCATATGAAAATGCCACAAAAAAATCATTTTGAATTTGTTTATAGTTCTCATGCGTTACGCCCCTGTTGCCGTTAGTTTGGTAAGCATAGTTTGCCTCTAAAAGTTGCTTTAAAGAGTCATACCACTTATTAAAATGCTCACGGCTAAGTGGGTTCCCCACCTTTGAAATCGATTCATCAGAAAATTGTACTGTAGAAGAGCGCATTAACTGCAATCGATGTCGCAAGCCTTTTTCTGGTGATAATTTGTCAAGTGCAGTTAGTAACGTTTCAAGTTGTTGATGATACGTCTTTAATTCTTCTTCTGTATTTTCTGTTTGGGAAAGTTCGCCTCGTAAAATCCCAATACTTTTATCAATATAAGGAAGCATGTCTTCACGCTTAAATCTATCAATTCCAATAACAGTCCAGTTAGGCGTTAAATGTTTAGGAAAGTTATCCTGCTCGATTAAATTACTAAAAAGATCATCCCACCAGCCTTTGCAATCGAGGTATTCACCTTCTGAATTACACTTTGAATAAGGTGCCGAGATTGATAAAATACGTAACCTGCTTTTAGCACTTAGTTCATTAAGGCTTCCCGCAAACATATCCTTCCACAAAGCAAAGTATTCTTTATTAATCCATTTTTCAGTGCTGTCCGATAAACGAGTTGAATTATTATCAGAGTTTAGAATGCGTTCAAAATCATTATCAATTGAGTATTTGATCCATAACGAGATCTGTAATGGTGATAATCTTGAACCAAATTGATTTAAGGCGTCACTTAGAAGCATGCTCAAATTATCATGTTCAAGCGTATTAGATCTATATTTATTATAAGCATGTATGTGAGTGTAGGAAGTAAAACAGTGTTCCATTTCCCTCGCCCACTTACCCTTACTCTCGACTGAAGCATGATTTAAGTCAGCACTTAGACATAAGAGCATTTCAAATTCTAATGCCATATCCTCTAACCATTTATTCAACAGTTTTGAGGTATCCCCACAATCAGAGTTTTTATCGCGTATTAGTGTTTCAATATTGCCCCAAGGTGAACTCCAGTCATAGCAAAATTCAGTCCAGCTGTAAGAGAATCTCCCAGCTTGAGAATCGTAACTGATCCAAGCTTTTATAAAGTTAAAACCTCGCAATATTTCGTTCGGTCCTTGAGTCAAGGGACCAAAAGTAAGATCAGATGCAGCTACTGATATTAGTTCTTCAAGTAGACCTGTATCATCTGAGTAATACTTTAACCCCTTAAGCTTTGGAGATATAGAGTAAAAGTAATCCCAAAGAATAGCGGTTCTGTCACGCTCTTTTATCGAACTTAGTGCTTTATCATCGAAAAACTCTTTTGAAAAACAAAAATCCTTCCCATATAGCCAAGACACAAATAAAAAATAATTAGCTTGAACCTTATTCATACCAGCAGTAAACAACCCATACGGCGAACTTGGGTAATAAGTCTGAGCTACATCATTTAAAAACTCAATAACAGCGTCATCATTAACAGGTAGCTTATACATATTAAAATAACGCAATATGCTATTTGTTATAGTATCTTTTAGGGATAACAATATAGCTATGCATTTTTCAACGTCAGTATCATATTGTTTAGTATCACTTAAGACTTTTTCCAGTTCAGATACATTCCTGAATACACTCTGCCAATGGTCAGAAAAGTGTTTAATCAATAATGTTCGAAAATTGCCTTCAACGTTGAATTCATCAAGCGCTTGTAAAAAACGTTCAGTAGGGTCTTTTTTTTCATCAAGGGGGTGATTGCCAAATGGCGCATCAATCCTGCACATAGTTTTCTCCAATAAAGTGGGAGTTAGGTTTCACATAAAGAATGATCGGATCTATATCCGATTTGCAGCTGAAACCTCCCGTGCAACAGAGGGGAGCGGAAAAGGTGAGTATCATA
>JALJPK010000021.1 GCA_022968985.1 Pseudomonadales bacterium
GGCCATTTAAACGAATACCACCTCCGCGACCGCGGTCTGACTCAATAGGGTAGCCGGCTTGCCTCAGTTCACTGAGTTCACGCATCAATGTACGTTGGCTCACACCTAATTGTTCGCGTAAATCAGCAGTCTTCCAGTGATCTTCAGAGCGAAGTAATCCGATAAGGCGACTGCGCCGTTGCGTACGTTGTTCAAAGCTATTATTAGTCATCATTCTAATATGCCATGAAACGGCATAATAAACCATATACTTCAAATCATCGCTCGTTCTTACTGTTGTTTGCAAACAATGCAACCCAGTAAAACAGCTTTTAACTTCTTTTAACTGACAGCTTTCAACTGTCCTTTTGTGACTCAGTCATATGGCTATAAGGTGTTTTAAAAATGAAACCAATTAATCAAACAACTAAACAAGCAATCAAACAAGTAAGCGATTTCCCCGAACCTACGTTTATTGATGTTAACGGGGTAACCCTTGAAGTATTTGAAGCAGGCCAACAAAATGTTGGTAAACCGATTGTGTTGTGTCATGGGGGGCCCGAGCATGCTTTTAGCTGGCGTTTTCAGGTGCCAGCGCTAGTGGCGGCGGGCTATCATGTGATTGTGCCTAACCAAAGAGGTTATGGCAATTCGTCTTGCCCAAGCGAGGTAACTCAATACGACATCGAACATTTAACAGGAGATTTGGTTGCACTTTTGGATCACTACGGCTACGAAAATGCGACTTTTGTAGGGCATGATTGGGGCGCAGCGGTTGTTTGGGGCTTGGCTTTATTACATCCAAAACGAGTGTTTAAAGTCATCAACTTAAGTTTGCCATATCAGCCACGCACCGAAAAACCTTGGATTGAGTTTATGGAAGCAATCTTTGGTGCCGACTTCTATTTTGTACACTTTAACCGACAACCCGGTGTGGCAGACAAGATATTGGATGAAAATACAGCGCAGTTTCTGTCTAATATTCATCGTAAAAACGAACCATTAAAAGCACCTGAACCCGGCATGATGATGATTAACCTAGCCAAAGCCGATACCGCAATGGGTGAGCCTGTAATGAGTGAAAGCGAACTGTCCATTTTTGTTGATGCCTTTAAAACTTCAGGGTTCACATCTAGTATTAATTGGTACCGAAACCTTGATCGTAACTGGTTTTTATTAGCAGAGGTGAATCCAATCATACAACATCCCACATTAATGATTTATGGGCTAAAGGATCCGATTCCTCAGTTTGAACAACTCACCGATTTTGTGCCAAATGCCGATGTGGTCAGTTTAGAATGTGGGCATTGGATACAACAAGAGTTACCAGAAGAAACAAACAAAACGATTTTGACGTGGCTTAAAAATCAGGAAGATGTTTAGGTTTTATAAGTTTAAGTGCTTTTTAGATAGCTGCCTAACGCTGGTGCAGGTAATTTTAACTGTGGATTATGGGCATTACTTCATTAATAAAAGCAGCAAGAACTGGCAGAAGAAATAAACAAAACGATTTTAGATTGACATCAGAATCAGGTGTTTGGATTAACTAATCAATTCAACTTCGAGAGTCGACATATTTTATTTGTCTAAACAGCCAGTCACTTAAATGTGACTGGCTAGATAATTTAGATTTCTTATAAAGACTCTAAATAGGCCACTACTGCATCCTGCCCATAATTCTTAGCTTGATCTATAGCCGTTTTACCATTGTTATTACTATGCTTTAAATCTACTTTTAAACTGACAATGTGTTTAACCATTTCTAATTGTCCACTTGCTGCAGCAAATACTAAAACTTCATCTTGATAATTATCTGATTTTTTAATATCCGCACCTGCAGTTAATAACATATCAAACAATTCAATATCACCTAATTTTGCGGCTAATAATAAAGCGGTTTCACCCACCCCACCTACCATACGTTCATCTAACTCAATATCATATTTTAATAAACTTTTAACAATTCCATTTGATCTAGTATGAATGGCTAAATGTAATGGCGAATAAAAGAAAAATCCTTGGAATTGTGGGTCAGCGCCATGATGCAAAATATAATCAACTAAATTTTGATCTCTAGCTTGAATCGCTAAAATTAAAGGGCTGCCATTAATGTCAAAATTTAAATCCAATCCACTAGCAATGATTTTTTTAGCCTGTTCACTGTCTTTTGCTTTTATAGCATCTAATAACTGGATATCCATATCATCATCTGCTTGGGCAAAAATACTAAACGTTAATGCTGCTATTATTGTTATCGTCTTAAAACATAATTTAATCATTTGTTGTTTCCTAATATTATTCAAAAATTAATGTCCATGTTATCAGTATTTTCTAGTTGTCCATATTACGAATTTGTTATCAGGTATTAAAAAATATTAAATGTAGGAACATAAGAATCCATGGGAAGATCTATTCAAAAAACTCTCGAAAATCTAAGCCAGTTCTCTTGTAAAAACTGACTTAATCTCTTTACAGAAAAGAATAAATACACGTTTCCTCTTGACTCTGCCCTCTTTAAATTTAAAAGTTTTTATATATAAAATATTTCCCAATCACCTTCTTCATAGAAACTAACAGTAGAAGATAAATTGTCTGTAGCGACTGTAAATTCAAAAGCGGCTGATTCATTATCTATATAAGCAGAAGCATCGATATAATAGGTGCCAGCATTTAATAAATAATAAATTCGACTATCATCAGTTTCTTCATGGGCATCATCATTTGTATAAATAACATCAAATGAATCACTAAGTAAATATAAATATGCATCTCCCTCAGGCACGGATAAACTTATTTGTACTGCAGTTTGTTCCGTTATAATTAATTCATATAAGAAATAATTACTATCCGATGACAGTACTGCAGTAGTATTATAAATTTCAACCGTTTCACTCTCTTGAATAACTCGATAGAAAGAAAAACTCATACTTTCAAAATTGTCTGATGTTATTATTAGTTCAAAATTATCTGTTTCATAACCATAATATGTAGCGGCTTCAATATAATAAGTGCCTGCTGTTAAAGAGTCAGATATAAAACTATTTTCGTCAGTGCCACCATCGTCATCATCAATTATTAATTCAAACTCACTATTTAATAACATAAGAAATGTATCAGTTTGGGATTCTAATGATATTTCTATATCACTTGTCTCGGTTAATACTAATTTGTATTGAACATTACCAACATCATTTGGGTATTCAGTTCCTGATAATTCCCATGCACTATCTGCTACATATGAATTTTCAAAAACGAAAATGGTACCGGGGTCAATTTGCTCTTCAGGTTCGCCTGTAACCACATCTGTTTGTGTGTGTCTGTGTCTGTATCTGTATCGTCAGCTGAAGTTGTTATATCTTCACAACTTAAAAACTTAAAAACTTAAAAACATAAAACCAATGATTATTATTATGAATATTTTAAGCATGGTATTCACCTAGTAAGAAGTTAAAAAGTAATAAATTTAGAAAGTTAAAAGATTTAGTTCAAAGTAAAAAGTAGGCTAAAAATGGCAATATTTCAAGTAGTCTTAAATGTGAAATGGATGATAACGATTATTATTTTGTTAAAATTATTAATGTAAAAATAAATTTTATAACTTAAATTTACATAGGTATAAAATTAATTGTATGTCATTAATATTTAAGTTAAAAATGATAAAAACAAATTAAAAGGAAGTCTAAAAATAGAAGTGGATACTCATATATTAAAGCCATTTATAGAAATAGAAAGATACGATTTCTGATTGCAGATTATTTGAAAAATAATAACAAAAAATCTGATAAAGACGGGTGACATATAATGGTTTTTCACCTTGATTGATGAAAAAAGTAAAAGTGGCATACCCTACCCTACCCCGAATGCCAGGTAATACTCGTTGTAATTGATTGTTTGTCACAAGTGATTGTGTAAAAAATTCGGGTAGCAGTGCAATTCAAAAATAATTTAGTACCATTTTTAATGCGGTGCTTAAGGTGTTTACTTTTGCGTAATGTTCAATATTAATTAAGTGTTTATTGTTATGGTTATTGTTGTTATCAAATAAATTTAATTTATCGTGCTGCCAATCTGTGTTTAGACAGTTTATCTGTAATGTGAATATTGCCGTATTGTTTAATTTAACGTGGTGAGGCACAATATTTTTCAGAGACTTTACCGATTGATAACACACGATAATTAAAGTCTTTGATGTCACCTCCAGAAATTGCAACGTCTAAATTGTGTTCAATTAAGTTTTGCCATTGCCTAGTGTTAACCACTTCTTGGAAGCAACAGTAATTGACATTCACAAATTCCACTTCTCATGAAATTTAAACATTATCAAAAATGGCAATAAGTATTTATGCTTAGCATGTATAGAATCGAAAAATTTAACAATTTAATATACCGAGATAGTTAATGTTATTAGCAAGGTCGTATTTTATTTCTTATGAGGTGGTCTAGAATTTGATGTTGAAAAAACATTTGATTATTCAAAATGAATAACTATCCAGTTTGGTTAAACGGATGAATCGAATAACCATTAATCCTGGTTGATTCGTTTGTTTAACTCTTTAATATAAGTTCAGTGTGTCAAAAGGAAATATGCCTTCGATGTGATCCCTAAAGGTTTGGGCAATTTAAAATTGGTTCCTAAACTCTGTGATAAGTAAAAATTTGCAGATGCACTTGGTTATTATTGAGGTATTAATTAAACTTTGACGACTGCGAAGGATGTATAAATAAGGGTGTATAAAAAAGGCGAATGTTAGTGCTTAACTTCAAAATCCAACAGCTTTAATTCAGGGGGCGCTCTTAATGATTTTTAGAGGTTGGGTGTATTTGTGACAGCAACAATAGTAAATTTTAGGGCCATAATTGCTAATAATTATTTCATGGATGAACTGACGAAATATAAATTGATTTATTATAAAAAGAATAAATAAATTCACTTCGCCTGTTGACCGGGATTCTCTAATGATTGTCGCTGATTATTGTTTTGACCCCAGTAATCTTTTTTCTGCTACGACTATAAAATACAAAGCGAATACAAAAGAAATACAAAAATATAAATATAATATAAATAAAATAAAAATAATTACATTTATATTATATTTTCAATATACTGCCCAAGTTAAAAAAGGCTTACTTTGTAAATTAATAGGATAAAAAAATGATAGCATTCAAGAAACTAGGGCTGGTTTCAGCGCTAGCACTGTCCGCATGTGGCGGAAGTGACACTAGTCCAGATACTGATACCAATACAATCTCAAATACAGCAACAGATACGCAAACTGCAATCACACCTACTATATCAATAGGTGATGACTTTACAGTTAATGAAAAGGAATTAGTTAAGCTTATTGCTTTAATTTCAGACTTTGAAGGTGAATCCCAAGAATACACTTGGACTCAAACCTCTGGCACCACAGTGATTTTAGATGAGTCAGTAGCTGGTGAATTATCATTTGCTGCACCTGACGTTAGTGAAACAGAAACTCTTACTTTTGAAGTTTCAGTAAGCGCTGCGGATGGCACTGTTTATACTGATACTATTTCAGTTGAAATCAAATTCACTGAAGAAGTACCTAATAATGTTGCACCTATAGTTAGTGCAGGTGAAGATTTTACCTCAGGTGATAACATTACAGTCACGGTTACTGGCTCTTCTGAAGATTCAGATGGTAGTGTTGATTCTATATTATGGACTCAAACTGCAGGTTCAACGGTTACATTAAGCAACGCAGACATGAACGTTTTTTCTTTTGACGCACCTGTTGTAACCGAAGATGAAACATTCAGCTTTGAATTAAGTGCAACAGACAACAGCGGCGATACCTCAACAGATAGTGTTGATGTCCTTGTATCACACACTAATATTGCCCCAACAGTTGATGCTGGCAATAATATTAACTCTGCCGACAATACTACTGTTGAATTAACAGGTTCTGTAATGGATGCTGATGGTTCGATTGCATCCATGGTTTGGACTCAAATTTCTGGGTCAGCTGTTATATTAACTAATGCCGATATGGTTTCAGCTAGTTTTGTTGCACCAATTACATCGGGTGATGAAACATTTATTTTCGAACTAAGTGCAACCGATAGCGACGGCGAGACTAACACTGATTCGGTGACAGTATTTATTTCTCACAACAACATCTTTCCTACAGCCAATGCTGGTGATGACTTTACAACCGGTGATAATCAATCAGTAACGGTTACTGGCAGTGCAGATGATACAGATGGATCAGTAGCTAGTATTGTTTGGACCCAAACTGCAGGCTCAACGGTTGTATTAACCAACGCAGACTTGGTCGCTTTTTCTTTTGATGCCCCTGTAGTAGTTACAGATGAAACATTCGGCTTTCAAATCAGTGTCACCGATAACCAAGGAGACGTTTCAACTGATACTGTTGATGTTGTTATAACACACACCAATGTTGCTCCAATTGCAGATGCTGGTGATAATATTCCCTCTTCAGATGATACAACTGTGACCTTAAACGGCATGGCTTCAGATTCTGACGGTTCAGTTGCATCCATTTTGTGGACTCAAACATCGGGTACAATTTTACCTTTAACTGATACAAGCATACTGACACCAAGTTTTGATGTGCCGGTTATATCGGGTGACAAGTCATATATTTTCGAACTAAGTGTGACTGATAATGACGGCGAGATTACAACCGATTCAGTAACAGTATTTGTT
Source organism: Pseudomonadales bacterium (assembly GCA_022968985.1). GTDB lineage: Bacteria > Pseudomonadota > Gammaproteobacteria > Pseudomonadales > Natronospirillaceae > Marinicellulosiphila. The sequence goes on from JALJPK010000021.1 coordinate 6,671, forward strand.
TCTCACGGAAATATTCCACCTACAGCTAATGCGGGTGATGCATTTACAACTGGAGATAATACAACGGTTACAGTAAACGGCAGTGCAGATGATATAGACGGCTCAGTAACAAGCATTGCTTGGACTCTAACTTCAGGTCAAACGATTACTCTAATTAATGCCGACATGGCTACTTTTTCGTTTGATGCTCCTACCGTAACCACTGACGAAACATTCAGTTTTACAATGAGTGTAACGGATAACAGCGGATCAATTACAACTGATACAGTTGACGTGAGTGTTACTCACACAAACCTAATACCTACTGTTAATGCCGGTAGCGATATTACATCGGGTGATGCAATTAACATTACAGTAACTGGCAGCGCAAGTGATGCCGACGGTTCAATTGTTTCATATGCTTGGGCTCAAACTTTAGGTCAATCGGTTGTGTTAACTAACGCTAACATGGCTAGTTTTTCGTTTGATGCACCTTCGAATTTAAGTGATCAAACCCTTACTTTTGAATTAACAGCAACAGACGATGCTGGTGAAATGGTAAAAGATTCGGTTAATGTTAACTTAACTCATACTAACGTAGCCCCTACCATTGTATTAACAAACATGTCTGTCGGTGAGGGCACATTAGTGCTTATCAATTCAGATGTTTATGATCTTGAAAATTCAATCGCCTCTTACCAATGGACTCAATTAACCGGTGATACGTTGGCTCTAACAAATCAAAACACAGCAAGTTTAGCATTCACTGCGCCATTAACAGTTACCCTTGATGTTTATCAATTCTCATTAACTGTCACTGATTCTGACAATGCAACAACAGTTGAAACAGTTAATGTGACGGTTAATCCAAATAATCAAGTACCTGTTATCTCAATTACTGGTGGCATTTCAGTTGATGAATTATCAACAATTAGCTTAAGTTCAACTGCCACTGATGATCGTGATCTGTCTGAATTAACGTATGTTTGGTCGGCGAATAATGACGCGGTATTAACCGGTGAAACAACAGCAACTGTAAACATTACAGCGCCAATCGTGGCTGCACAAACTGATATGGTAATAACACTTGCAGTGACTGACTTAGATGGCGATACAACCACTAAGCAACATACAATTACAATCCTGCCAATTGATTCTAATCCCACTGCAATGGCCAATATTGACCAAAGTGTTGTTGAACAAACATTAGTGACACTTAACGGTTCTGGATCAGATTTCGACGGTGATATTGTTTCTTACGCTTGGACATTGGTTTCAGGCTCTGCAGTTGTATTATCAAATTCAACTTTAATGAACCCTACTTTTGATGCACCCACTGTTTTATTGGGTTCTACTGAAGAATTAGTTTTTGATTTAGTTGTAACAGATAACGAAGGTTTAAGCTCTGAAGCTGATTCAGTAACTATTACAGTTACACCCGTTAACTTAGATCCTACAATCGATTCAATTACTTACGAAGATACTTTCCAAGAACTTGAGTTAGTAGTAGTGAGCAGCACTGCAAGTGATGCCGATGGTACTTTTACCTATGCCTGGACTCAATCAGACAGTGACTTAAATCAAGTTAACCTTCCTGACAACCAATCTGATTTTTCATTCTTTTCTGTTGAACAATTAGGGCAAGATCTTGATTATCACTTTACTTTGACAGTAACCGATAACGAAGGTATTGCAGTTTCGCAATCAATTGTTATTCATATCATGGATATCAATAGACCAGCGGTTATATCATTAACAAGTGACAATGGAAGTTATACAGTAAAAGGACTTGAAACATTTTTCTTTACTGAAAATTATGTTGATTTCAAGAATCCAAATGACACTGTTAACAAACACGGAAAGAGAAGTCTTGTACAAATTGACGGTACTGACATAGATTTGATAGCACGAGATCAAGGCTTAGTAACTTGGAGATTTGAGGCACCAGATGTAATATCAGACACAATTGTCATTCGTTTTACCTACACAGATTACGAGGAAGGTGAAGAAGCTTACATCGTACAGGAATATATCGAAGTAACAGTGCTTGATCGTTTCCCAGCATTAACCACGCAAACAGCATTAACAGTTGATGAAAAAGCAGCGGTAAATATGACGGTTGCTGTTGAATTAAGAGACATGGTTGACACTGCCACTATTCAATGGACACAATTGGACTCTGATTATCCTGTTGTTTTGTCAAACTCTACCGATAACACCACTTCATTTACAGCGCCTACCGTGCCTGAAAATACTGATTTAGTATTCGAAGTTGAAGTCACAAGCTCAACGGGCAGTGTGACCACAGAAACTGTGACAGTGACTATATTAAACCTAACCCCTACACCTGTAGCTAATTTTATAACAACACTAACCGGTGAATTGTATTTTGATGCTGAGGATTCATATACTTATCCTGAGCGTTCAATTTTAAGCTATCAATGGATATTAAAAGACGGTGATGACGTGAGAACCATTCATACATCCATGCAACCTGATGAGTCTAGTATCGATCTATTTGAGCTTTGTATATGCACAGATACAACTAAACAGTGGACATTAGAATTGCGTGCAACTGACGATTCAGGATCAACGTTTACAAGTGAGAGTATAATAACGGTTCCTGTGTTATTAGTTGAATTTAATGATTCGTTTGTTGAATTCCCTCGCTTCAGAAACTGGTATGAATCTCTTAACAAGGTATATGAACTAACCCTTAATACAGACCAACAAATCAATTTGGACTATATCGCAGAAGGTTATAGTGAGTATTTCTTTCTTCTAGATTCAAACGGTGACAGAATAGTTACTAGTTCTAATTATAATGGCGCAGGAAAAGCCAGCATAGTTAAGTACTTACAAGCTGGAACCTATTATATTTCTTTAACAGGTAATGCTGGTGATACTAATTTTGATTACACCTTAAATGTTTATACAACCGACATTATTAATGCAACTATTGTTGAGTCGTCAGTTGATGCTTATAAATAGTTAATAGTTAATAGTTAATAGTTAATAGTTAATAGTTAATAGTTAATTAAATTTTAAACTTAAAAAAACCAGATTTTATATCTGGTTTTTTTTGCTTTAAATTTGGAGGTAAGATCTCATTAAAGCAGCAAATTAATACAGGCAATTATGCTGTCGATCAAAATTATGTCAGCTTTGTACCTTTATTTATTTTTTATGTTGAATATTTTTTATTGAAATTGTCATTTATTAAATATCGATCTTTTTATATAAAAGTAGATTATTAAAATACAATTAAAAAAAACAGTAAAATATACAAAGGACTACCCTAAGTTGGGTTGTCTTATAGATTGGATCGAAATCCCTTATTAAATCTTCATTTCACTTACCGGGTAGAAACATTAATCTTGAAAACGAGCAAGTGCTTTTGAATTTAAGAAATTAACTTTTTAGATTGTGTATAAACAACTATACGATGAGTTGAATAAATATATGATTTTGTTAAAACCAAAACAAAACAAAGTATAAATTTAGCAGTTGTAATTGCGGAATTTGGAACCCCTGTTTTAACAAAAAATGGATAGATATAGCCCAGTTAAGTGGATTAAATTTACAGGTCAACGTGCCCTTGATTATTAAGCCATTTTGTAAGCTTAGTTTTTAATATTTCTACGTCGATAGGTTTAGCTAAATAGTCATTCATGCCTGCTGCAAAACACTTTTTATCATCGCCAATCATTGCGTTAGCGGTTAAGGCAATAATTGGAATATCTTTATAATTTTCCCCTGCTTGACCCAAACGAATTTGCTTAGTTGCTTCAAATCCATCCATAATTGGCATTAGGCAGTCCATTAATACCAAAACAAAAGGCTCATCTATTGCAGTATTGCCTAGAATAAACAATGCTTCTTGACCGTCCTTGGCTGTCGTAACGTTTATACCAATTTCTTCAAGTATTAACGAAGCTATTAATGTATTAACGTGGTTGTCTTCCACTAACAATACCTTAATATTGTCGGACAACTTAAAAAGTTGAGTTATGTTTTCATCGTTATTTGTATCGTTATTTGTATCGTTATTTGTATCGTTGTTTTCTAATTCACTTTTTTCATGTGAAAATGAAGATAAATATTGATGGGTTATCATGGGTTGAGCGTTGTCAGTAAGTTTGGAATCTGACTTTATGATGGCTATTGCGTCTAATATATCGCTTCCGGTGACGGGTTTTGCAAAATAAGCACTAAAACCTAAATCTGCAAAATACTGCTTGTCACCGCGTAACGACATCGAAGTCATCATTACCATGGGTAATTCACTAAAACGTTTGTCGTTTTTTAATTCTTTGGCAAAGTCGGCGCCATCCATTCCGGGCATCTGCATATCAACAAAAATCACATCAAATAAAGGCTGCTTATTTTCAAAACGCTGTTGCAGTTTTAATAATGCAACAGGGGCACTGGCAGCAACTTCTGCGTAACCTCCCCAGTGCTCCAGCTGCCCTTTTAATACCTCTCTATTGGTGGCGTTGTCATCTATTATTAATAACGATAATTTGTCGACATCAACATGGGGTATTACCTTTTCTGATTGATTACTTTTTGACAAATTGATAGTGAATTTAAAACAACTGCCTTCATTTGGAGTACTGGTTACCAAAATCGAACCTTGCATTAATTCACATAATTGTTTGGCAATGGATAAACCTAGTCCTGTACCACCATATTTTCGAGTGGTGGAAGCGTCAACTTGAGTGAAAAGTTGAAAAAGATTTTTAATGGCTGCCTCAGGAATACCAATACCACTATCTTGTACTGAACAATTAAAGATTAATTCTGAATTTTCATCCTCTATTAACTCAGCTGTAATTGTAATGTCACCTTTTTCAGTGAACTTTATGGCGTTAGAGACTAAATTAGTGATAATTTGGCGAATACGATCCGGGTCGCCTCTCACCATTGACTGTTCAATACGAGTAATATCAAGAATAATTTCCAAACCTTTGCTTTCAACTTGTAAGGCAACGGATTGAGTATATTCAATTAATAAACTTCGTAGATCAAAATGTAAGTTTTCTAAATTAATTTTTCCCGCTTCTACCTTGGAAAAATCCAAAATATCATTTAATAAAAATAATAATGACTTGGCGCTAGAGCGTGCAATTTCAGCTTTGTATAATTGATTATCATTGAGATCGGATTTAATCAATAAATCCAACATACCTAATACCCCATTCATTGGGGTGCGAATTTCATGGCTCATGCTGGCTAAGAATTCGGCTTTTGCCTTAGTGGATGACTCTGCATCTGATTTGGCTAATTTAAGTTTGATAAACATTTTATGGATAACGTTGGAAATCACCGCTAATAGGGATAAAAAAACTGTTGAAGCAATTAATATAACACTCAACATTGCGTGAGACGTACTTGCATGTGTATGTTCAAGATTGTCTACTTCTAAAAAAGAAGAAGCTTGCATTCCCATATAATGCATACCTGTGATGGCGGCACCAACCAAAGCAGATGAGAGTAGAATTTTGTGGTTTTGTTTGTTTTGTTTGTTTTGTTTGTTTTGTTTGCTGTAAGAGAGGTTATTAAATTTTCCGAAATACAAAGCAATTATCGCTAATACCACGGCTACAATAATAGAAAGCAGAAAAAGCCAAGGATTATAAACTAAGTTAAAATCGCCAACCATTGCCTCCATGCCCATATAATGCATGATACCAATACCGGCACCTAAGACAATACCTGCCCCGATAAGATACCAAACAGTATAATTATCACGTTCAATAAAATACAGGGCAACGTAACTGGCCCCAATAGCAGGCAGTACAGATAACGCGGTTAGCAGCAGATTATGGTGAACCGCTACTGGTAATGAAAATGCCAACATACCAATAAAATGCATGGACCATACAGCACAACCCATAGCCAAAGCACCACCAAAATGCCAAAAGGACTTAGCAGTAGAAGACTCAACATGGCGCATTGAAGGGATTGTAGATAAACCCGCATAGGCTCCAATCCAAGCAACCATGTATGAGGCAAATACAATAAAATAATTGTAATCAGTATTTAATGTGAGTAATAAAGCGGTATTGTTATCTAAAAATTCTAAACCAAACATATTTGAGATTCTCAATATTAGAACTTGCACTAATTATGAGCATAGATGCATTTGAGTATTTAACCATTCAAATATTATGTTATTGGTTAATTATGCATACTATGTTGTTATTCAGAGACGTTAAAAAAACGGATTTTGAATCGTACTGATTACTCATCTAAGGGGTAAGTTAGATCTTGCTATAATAACCAAAAATACTTTACTGCAAGTATTAATACGCAGCTTACGATCAGAAATTTCAACTCAACTAAAAGCAGTGACAATAAACAGCCACCCAGAAATTTAAAGGGTAACTTAATTAAAATTGTGCTATAAAACAGTATTAAATTTTATGTAAAATTCTACTTAAAATACAATTCTATAAACATATGGAGATAATTCAAAACCATGAAAAAAATGATAAAACTAATAAAACTAACATTATTGCTTAGTCTGTTAACCACTTTGATTGCCTGTGGCGAAGATAAGGCTCCTTCAAATAACAATCCACTTACTGTACCTGATACTGAAGACATTCAAGACAATTCAACAACTACAACTACAATTGTTGAGTCTTTTGATTTGACTGATCAATCAAACTTTGAAATAAATAACACATTTTCTAATTCAGAACAGACTGCGTTATATGAACTGTATAGCCCTACCGCAGCGACGTTAACCGTTAATGTGAGCTCATCTACAGCTGAAATTAATATTAAATTGTTGGATGACAAGCAAAGTTTTATTGTAAACAGTGTAGTAGATGGTGATTCTGCCACTTTGATTGTTGAGCTGCAGGCAGGTCAAACCTATTACATTTTAGTAAATGGTGATAACACCTTACAAAATGTTGAATATGTGCTTAATCTTGAAATGTCGAATATTCCAGATAACATCACATTCGTTGAAACAGACCCGGTAACAGGTGCGGATTATTCGCCGGTTGTGGAGGCGGGGAATAACATTGACACCTTAACAGGCCAGAGTGTTTTATTAGTGGGTTCGGCAACTGATCTTGATTCGTTGCCAGGTGAATTAACTTACACGTGGAATATAAACGGCCAAAATTATCAAGGTAGCACTGTGAATATTGTGATGAATACTGCAGGTAATTATCATGTCAGATTAACTGTTTATGACGGATTTAACTATTCATTTGATAACATGAGCTTAAATGTTACGGATCTTGTGCTTAACACTGCACCTACTGCGAATCCACAGCAAGTTGGTGATCTATTAATTGCGAACGCTTATGATCCAGATGGTGATAACTTAGATTACAAGTGGAAAATTGGTTCAACGATATTAGGCGCAAATGCTTATTATGATATCACTGACGCGCCAGCAGTCTTTACAGGGTCACAAGTTGTAACTCTTGAAATAAGTGATGCTACTACAACGTTTTATTTTCAAATGTCGGACATTGATTTTGGGGCTGATAGTTCCAATACCCCCCCTGTTATCAGTGCTATTAATAGTGTAACAGCCACAATCGCTGTGCCGTTTACATTATCTGGTTTTGCAACCGATGCTGATATTCCCGCTCAAAACTTAATATATAGCTGGCAAATTAATGGCATAATTTATAATGGCGCAAACGTAAATGTTGTTCTTAATGTAGTAGGTGAGTATATAGCCATCTTTACAGTTTCTGATGGGGAGGATACTGTCAATTATACAATTTTAGTGACAGTGGGAGATGCTGTAATACAAAATACTGCACCCATCGTTGATATATTTCAAAGTGGTGACCTATTATACGCTATTGCAGCCGATGTCGATTCAGATGCACTGACTTATGTTTGGAAAGTGGAATCATTAGTTGTGGGCACTTCTTCTACTTTTGACATCAATAACGCACCCTCATCTATAACAGGTAATCAAGTGGTTCAATTAGATGTCAGTGATGGTTTTGATGTAACCACTGTTTTTATTAATGACATTGATTTTGGTACGGTTCCAACAAATCAAGCCCCTGTTGTAAATGCTGGTAGCAATATTAACGCTACTGTCGGTGTTGTTTTTATATTATCTGGTTCAGCAACGGATGCGGATACTCCCGCTCAAAACTTAAGTTATAACTGGGAAATTAATGGCCAAACTTATAATGGTGCAACCGTTACTGTTGTAATAAATTCAGTAGGTGAGTATACAGCCGCCTTTATAGTTTCTGATGGGGAGTATATTGTCACTGACGAAATTGCAGTGACAGTGGAAGATGTTATACAAAATACTGCACCCAGCGCTGAAATAATTCAAAGTGGGGATCTATTATTCGCTATCGCCACTGATGTCGATTTTGATTCACTGACTTATGTTTGGACAGTGGAATCATTAGTTGTGGGCACTTCTTCTATTTTTGACCTCAATAACACACCATCTTCTATAACAGGAAATCAAGTGGTTCAATTAGACGTCAGTGATGGTTTTGATATAACCACTGTTTTTATTAGTGACATTGATTTTGGTACGGCTCCTACCAATCAAACTCCTGTTGTAATTTCTATTGATTTAATTTCTACAAACTTAGTGGTTACTGCAACTGATGATCAGTCAGTTTCTGCTTTAACTTATTCTTGGACTGTAGCGAATGTTCCTGTTGTTGCCACCGGGTCAATAATTGTTGCTCCAAGTGTCACGGGTTATCAACTTGTGACTGTAATTGCGACGGATGCTTCTGGTTTAAGTAGCGCAACCTATCAAACAGTCATTGATTTTGGTGAGGAAGGGGTTGATCCAACTAATACTGCACCAACAATTACATTAGCAGTTGTGTCAAACAATTTATTAATTGCTATTGCAGCTGATAATGAAACTTCTGTTTTGTCGTACACTTGGAAGGTTGGTTCAACTACAATTGGCACTGGTACACCTTTGCCATTGTCAGCGGTAAATTCAGTTAATGGTATACAAAATGTAACTTTAGTCGTTTCTGATGGTTCATTATCTGTTACAACAATTGTAGTTAATGTTGATTTTGGTACAGGGCCTGTAGTTGACCCTAGTAATCTAGCTCCAGTTATAACTTCTGCTGCATTAATTGGTTCAAACTTAGTTGCAGTAGCAACAGACGACCAATCAACAGCAAACCTAACTTACACTTGGACAATTGCTGGTACTCCAGCGGCTACTTCAGGCGCAACAATAGCAGCGCCTTCAGGTTTAACGGGTTCTAAAGTAGTTGTAGTAACTGTTACTGATGCGGGTGGTTTATATGACACAGAAACGTTTACAGCTAATTTCGGTGGTGGTACTGGCCCTGTAGTAGTTGACCTAACAGATCCTGCCATTATTATTATTGATGCATACAATGGTGATATTGCTTTAGATCAGCAAGTAATTGGTAATACAAGTGCTTCGTTACAAACTGCCGGTAACCCATTCGCTGATGCTTATTTCTACTTAAATCCTGATATTTCTACAATGATTGATTATTCACTTGAGCGAGTGGCTGATGATGCATTGATTGAAAAAATGAAATATGTTCAGAAACAGCCTAGTGCTATCTGGATGGATTCAACAGCAGCCATTACCCAAGAAGGGGGTGACGGAAGTCGTCGTACGTTAATAGGTCATTTAGATGCCGCTTTAATGCAGCAAGAATACTATAACTTGAAAGATGGTGGTCAGTCGCCAATGACCGTTGTTATTATTGTTTATAACCTACCGGATCGTAATTGTGCCTCTTTTGCATCAAACGGTAAATTGATTCAAGTGGGTCAATATGGTCGTTATTATGAACCTGGTGTTTTAGGCATGGGTTACACTAAATACCGTGATGAATATCTCGCTCCAATCGCCGCGGCATTTTCTGATCCAAAATATGCAAGTTTACGTATTGTGGCAATGTTAGAGCCCGATGCTTTCCCTAATATGATTGTTAATAGCAACGAAAGTAATACTAACCCGTTATTAAGTCATTTCCCTGCTTTAATGAATAGTGGTGGATATTGCGATAAAATCTTAAACTTTAATAATGATACAGTTGTGCCGCCAGTAACAGGTGAAGGTAATGCAGCTAATCCAAACCTTGGTTTGTATGCCGATTCATTACGTTTAGCAATTCATAAAATGCATGAAGCCTCGTTGGTTAATCACAATATCTATACCTACATGGATATCGGTCAGGCTGGTTTATTAGGTTGGGATATGCCAAGTGATGTAACTGATGAATACCCTGGATATGAAGACCCAGATACTGCAGATGGTATCCCTGATTATTTACAAACTAATATGAAACGTGCGGTACGTTATTTTAAACAGTTAATTGATGGTGCGGATGGTAAAATAGACGGTCTGGGTATGGATTGGGTTCGAGGTTTTGCTTCAAACACAGCTAATTATACTCCGATAGAAGAGCCGTTAATTAGTCACTCAGCGCAATATTTAGATCTTAAAGATTTAGAGTCTTTCTATCAATATAATCCATCCGTTGATGAAAATTCATATATCGATAACTTAAACTACTACTTTACTACCGCAGATCCTGCTGGTTATTTCGGTACTCAAAAATTCGAAGAAGTAGGTTTTATTATTGATACAGCACGTAATGGTTGGGGTGCTAAAGGTGATGATCGTCCTAAGCCGGGTGTAGGTACTAAAGGTTTTGATCCAGATGCTCGTGTAGATACTCGTACACATCGTAGCCATTGGTGTAACGTAAATGATGCAGGTGTTGGTGAAGTACCAAAAGCTGCACCAGATGCTGGTCGTCCATACTTAGATGCATTCTTCTGGATGAAACCACCAGGAGAGTCAGATGGTATTTCGTTTGATATTTACGATTACCCTATGGGTGGCCAGGCATTTAGTGCTTTAGATTACATTGAAAAAGATATTGTGACTCAATCTAATCATCCTGCTTATTTAGGTAAATCATTAGACACGATGTGTATACCAGGTGAAGTTCGTGGAGATACTCTCACCAATGTTGTGCCGCAAATGGCTCCACATGCTGGTTCATGGTTTCATTATCAGTTTATTATGTTAATTAACAATGCTTACCCAGTTTTAGGTGAGTCCGATTACGATTAATATTGTTAATTGAATAAAACTTAAAAATAGTAATTTAAAAATCCGAAGTCAGTTATGGCATCGGATTTTTTTTGGCTTTTTTTTGCCCTTTTTTTCTCTGCTGCAGTGCTCTGAATTTTATTGCTGTTTGATTCCTTATGATCCTTTGAACTCAAATTATTACTCAGATTTTTTGTTATCCCTTTGTTCTAGATCTACTGCTGTGATGCCAAAAAAATACCACTTAAACCCTCAAATAACCAATTAGCACTTTTTTCACCAAAATCGACAGTTTGCTTATATTGTTTTGTTTAATAACAAAACAGGTTTTGTGTTTGTATCAAAAGGGAATCTAAAAATCTAAGGGTTAAAACATAGGAAAAAACAATTTTTCTAAAACCCCCTTTAATTTGATGTTGGATTATCACTAGTCACTGTAAATTATTTATGAGTTGTCTTATGCAATCGAATATTTTAAATCGTAGAATAAAACTATACAAAACATTAGTCTGTTTTGATTTTGATGGCACCTTAACCGCCAGCAACGCGTTACATCAACTTTATATATTCAAAGTAAATTATTATGGATTAATAGTTGGTTTTTTTTGGCGTTTGCTTTTTTTAATTCAAATCCCTTATTTTTATTATTTATATAAAACGGATAACAAATTGTTTAATCGGTTTTTATATGGCCGCTACCGTGGAATGCAACAAAAGAAATTACTCGAAATTTTAGATAAAAACGTTGCGCTTTTTTTATGGCGTCAGTTGTTTCCCCAAGCAGAAAAAATCATGCAACAGTTAAAAAAAGAGCAAACAGACATTGTGATTATCTCCGCTTCTTGGTCACCGGTAGTTGAATATATGGCGTTGTTACTTGGTATTAAGTTTACTTTTGCTACACAACTAGAAGTCAAACAAGGTTTGTTAACTGGGAAGATTATTGATTTTGTTGATGGTGAACGTAAAGCACAAAAATTGAATCAATTTCTTATGTGCTCAGCTCAGAGCTACGGTAAAGTGGTGGCTTATGGTAATTCAACATGGGATATTCCAATGCTTAATTGTGCGGATGAAGCCTATGTGATTAACCCCAATAAAAAATTAAAGGATTGGGCGATTACAAATAAAATAGAAACGTTATCATGGAGTATTAAAAAAAGGCATTGGAGCATTGGTTTTTTCTTACCGATTACAAAATTCTATTTAGGTTCATTTAAGGGTTGGCAACATATTCCTAAAACCGGGGGGTGTATTGTGATTGCTAATCATACTAGTTATTTAGATCACTACATGCTCTACCCTTTGATTGGTTTGGTTACGGGGCGAAGAGCGAAATTTATCTCAAAAGTGGAACATTTTAAATCGCCTATCTTCGCCAAAATCATAACGTATTTAGGGGCTTATCCTATTGATAGGCACAGCAGTGCAAAAGCAGCATTAGATGTGTGTATCGAGCTTGTAAAAAATGGAGAGTTGCTAATTATTTATCCAGAAGGCACCCGTGGTGACAACCGTATAATGAATGAATTTAAAGCAGGTGTAGTATTAATTCAAGAAAAAACCCAAGCACCGGTTTTACCAGTGGGTATTGTTGGGGCTTTTGACGCTTGGTCACCAGCAAAAAAATACCCAACAACAGGCACAATAGATGTGACAATAGGTGCACTGATACCTAGTGTTAATTCAAAACAAAAAACAGTAAAATCTGAAAAAATTAATAAAAAACAAAGAGCGGCGCAATTAAAACAAAAGGTTAAAGAATTGTGTTGATTTGCAAGTAAAGAATGATTTAAAGAACACTGGGCCGGTATAAAGTTATTTTGTATTTACTAATTAACAATTTATTTAAAGCATTGGATTGTTGTGCTTTTTCATTTAGTTTTAATTGAAAAAGTCACAACGATTCAGGCCATCTTAAATTAATATGTCCAAGACACATATAGCGAGAAGCTAAGCGACAAAATGGGATACTATAAAAAAAAGAGGAAGGGAATTGTAAGGTTTAATGCCTTGTAATTTTGTCAGATTAATAGTTTATGCTAGATTAAACTTTTATTCCAGGACCTTCTAACCCTACTTGACTCGTACTAAACTGATTATGAGTGCCATTACAAAAAGGAATATCTGCTGAATGTTTACATCGACATAAGAAGGCGTCACCGGACTCTTCAGCGGTAAATACTTTAGGAGTAAAACCACTACCTTGGTGGGAGCCATCGCAAAAAGGTTGACCTTTTGATTGCCCGCAGCGACAAAAAACATATTCTTCTCCTTTTGTAAGGTTGACTTTTATAGGTGTGTTGGCGGCTATGATTGGATTACTCATGAGTATTGCCCTTTTTGTCTAGAAAATAAAATAGTTGTTTAAACGTTTAGTTTTCAGAATCCCCAAAAGTATAGATGAGTTTATTGGTTTATGAATTTTTTAAGATCAAAAGAAGTCAAAATGGACGTCTACTTTTGTAATTTATTTCAAAAACCATGTAGTAACGAAGGTAATCAATCATCTATTTGATTGAGTTATATTTTGGTCAAAAACAAACCCAAGCAAACCAAGTGCAGTGAATTTTCGGTTCTTAAAACCCAGGCAGGAGTTGTGAATTATCACTCATCTATTTTTACTCTATGTTGATAAAGTGGGCATTATTCATAATAAACAATTGGTTTTATAATGGTTATTAACAAATATTTATGTATATCCTTGATGGTTGGTATAACAGCCTGCACAGGCAAGGTAAATCCACAAACTTCAGCTCAAAGTAATAATACTGAGTCCGCTGAACAGACTATAACAAGTACGCAGTTTTCAGAAAATGAATTAACCAACTTGTTTACTGACACATTTACATCCACTAGTTTGGGTGTTACTAACACTTTAACGGATACATCACTGAATAAACCCACTCAGAGCAATACAGAAACTGAATCAGAAACAAATACTGTAACTGAGTCAGAAACCAATTCTTTAACAAATACATTAACTCAAACATCAAAAGACACAGATAACACAACCTCAACAACAACCTCAACAACAGAAACAACAACCGAAACATCGCGCGGCACAGACAGCGAAACCTCAACAGAGATTGAAACAACAAATACTACACATAGTGAAACAGACACTGACATTGGGACATCAACACAAACCATAAGTACAACCCAGACTTCAACACAAACCACAACCGAGGTAGATACATCAGAATTAACTGTTTTATATTCAGTACAAAATCAGTCGTTATGTTTGAGTTTGGACTTGGACAACAGCAATATAGCCGCCTTGTCTTGTGATGATTCAAACAAACAGAAATGGTTAATGGACAATAATGAAATTCGCAGTGCCGACAATACAAATCAATGTATAACCGCGGCCAGTTTAAGCTCGGGGGCGGATTTGTTTTTGAGCAACTGTGATAACAGTGAAAATCAAAATTGGCATTTTGAAAACAATATGATATCTCATGACAATTACGTTTTTGATTTAAATACAAACAATAATAATGTCATAGTTTATGCGCAACACGGCGGCAGCAATCAACAATGGTTAACGCAGCTACCTAAGGCCTCAGATAGTTTTACATATTTAACCGATGTGCCCGCTCAAGGCCCTTATGGCAGTCGTACCTTTAAACTGACTGCGGCGCAAAATTGGGTGAATGTTGGTTTGTATTTACATCAAGGTGAATCCGCAACTATTGACGCCAGTGGCAGCTGGACTGTTTCAGGAGGTGTGGCTTATGGCCCAGATGGCAATAACAATGTCACAAAACGTGGCTGCCAAGAAGGTGAGTTAGTCGCGCGTATTGGTTTGGCTTATAAAGATGAAAGAATTACTTGTATTGGCAGCGGCGGCACAATTAACGCACATACCGACGGCATTGTGTTTATTGCTGCAGTTAGCGCCAACGATTTAGGTGAATCCTATGAGACCAAAAAAAATGCCTACGGTGAATTGGATGTGACTGTCACCAGTGATGGGCAGACTGTGCCGGTAGTATTGGCCGATGAGGCCGAAGATTACGACTTTACTACTGTGCTATCAGGCTGGGTCGATATTATGGGTGAGTTTAATATTGTGACTATGCCTACAAATCTGGCCATTTTAGATCAGCCTCATCTTAAATCCGCCTTAGATCGCTTGGATTTTATGTATAACAGCCATTATGAACTACGAGGCAGAAAACCGTATTTTGGTCAAATTATTCGCTGGTTCCCTGACACCGACGCCCCAGGCTGGATGTTGGCAGGCCCGGTTATACGTATGGACGGCGCAATAACTTCTACAGGTTCGACTATTGATACCCGAATTACTCGTATTGCCGCTGAAGGTGTCACAGGCTGGGGTTTTGCTCATGAACTGGGGCATATCTTTAACTTTGCAGGAGGTGATTGGGTTTATGTTCTACAAGGTGGTTTAGAGGGTTGGCCTAATGTATTTAGTGTATATACCCTAGAAAAACTAGGTTTATCCCAGCATAACAACCTTAATGACTGTCCCCAGAAAAAAGCCACTTATATCGGCAGTAATAATTATGATGACAATTTGGGTGGGCCATGGAATGCGTTATGTTTTTTATTGGAATTAAAAGACAACCACGGTGGCTGGGATACTTATAAAAAATTCTATCAAGAATTTAATACAAATCCAGGCAAAGGTTGGAGTTTTTTACGTCAACGTTTTAACGACGCCAGCGGTGAAGATACTACAGCTACCTTTGATAGTTGGCTAATAAACCTTTAGTGCCAACTCTAAACTTTTTGTGCCTAGATCTTAGGTTCTGGACCTTAGGGTTTAGAATCGTTGATCGATAAAAAACCGATCCCTTCCCTGCAAAACCTTTTAAAAAGGCCACTATTTATAGTGGCCTTTTTTGTGTCTGTCAGAACAGTCGAGCATCTTGATATCGCTCCAGCCAAACATTTTTTTGGGGTTTGGGGATACACACCACCTTGTGTTAGAAATTTGGCTGTAATGTAAAGATACTAGGCTTGACTGTCTGTTTCATTTAGATGTGATCTAGAAATATGCAAGTTTTGCTCTGATATATAAAGTAAAGATTCGGCCTCAATACACACGGCCCAAGCGAGCCCATATACAACAACCCTATTACAAAGAGTTATTCATTTAACAAATATTCACTTTTTTTTAACTTACACTTTGTAAAGTTCTGTTTTGTAACCTACGCTCATTTAACAGTTTATTGACAGAAAAAATTATGATTTCCACCAAACTATTCACCAAACTACAACGTTATAGCGCTGAATTATTAATTCCAAATTGGTTAATTTATAGCACTTTGGCTATTTGCATTTTGCCTTTGTTGTTATTGTTATTAGGAGTTGATTTTGGTAATCATGCAATTAAATTACCTATTAATGCTACCGTTGATGATTTGTTCTACAGGCTCTCGGGTGCATTTACCCACACTTTATTAGAGTGGACCGCTTTTTGTGCTGCATTATTTACTGTTGCTTTGGCATTTAGCCATTTTAGTATTACAAAAGATATTACAACTCCAGTGATTGGGGTGGCATTATTTGCCGCCGGTTGTATGGATGCTTTTCACACGTTAGCGGCAACTCGTTTGATTGAAGCGGTGGCGGATAATACAGATTTAGTGCCTTTTACTTGGGCAATTTGTCGAATTTTTAATGCCCTTATAATGATAATTGGTGTGGGAATGTTTTTGAAAAAAGATTTAAAAACACCCAAATTAGGCATTAAGTTTCTTGTTTCTATTAGTTTATGTTTTGGTGTTGTGGCCTATTTAATTATTTATTTTGCTGCCACCAGCCAAAATTTGCCACAAACTCAATTCCCAGATGCTCTGATTCGTCGGCCTTACGATATTATTCCATTAGTGTTATTTCTATTTGCTGGTTTTGTTATTTACCCAATGTTCTACCGTCGATATCCATCAATATTTTCAGCTGCGTTATTATTGAGTATCGTGCCTGAAGTGGTGGTTGAAATGCATATGGCATTTGGTTCAAGAGCATTATTTGATGAACACTTTAACATTGCCCATTTCTTAAAAATTATCGCTTATATCATCCCATTTATAGGTTTGAACCTCGATTACATTCGAGTATATAGAAAACAAAAACAACAAAGTGAAAATCTTGAATCCGCCATTAAAGAAATCAGGCGTTCTGAGCAAGAGTTACATATATCCAATGATAAATTAAAGGAGTCCAATGTCGAATTAGAAAAATTCGCATATGTCGCGTCTCATGATTTACAAGAGCCATTAAGAAAAGTTCAGGCATTTGGTGATCGATTAGTGACTAATTATAGTGATGTCTTGGATGATCGAGGCAAAGATTATATAACCCGTATGCAAAAAGCCTCGACGAGAATGCGCACGTTAATTGAAGACCTATTAACATTTTCCCGAATCGGCAATAATGAAATTGACTTTAAATCTGTGAATACAAATGATGTTTTGGCAGAGTGCTTACAAGATCTTTCAGAATTAATAGATAATAAACATTTGATTGTTAATTACCCATCGTTGCCGAATATCAGTGGCAACTTCAGCCAGATGACACAGGTATTTCAAAATATTTTAAGTAATGCGGCAAAGTTTCATAGGCCCGATCAGCCTGCCATTGTTGATATTACATTTGAGCAAAAACTAGACGCTGTTAATAAGCCAATTGTTACTCTACACTTTAAAGACGATGGGATTGGTTTTGATATAAAACATAGTAAAAAAATATTTGAAGTGTTTCAACGTTTGCATGGTGTTAATGATTATGCAGGAACGGGTATGGGACTAGCCATTTGCCGAAAAATTATGCTTAGGCATAAAGGTGACATAAATGTGACCAGTGAATTAGGGCAAGGTAGTATTTTTAGCTTAACTTTTATGGTATCAAATTAGGAAATATTATGATCAAGCCCATTCGAATACATATGTGTGATGATGATGACGACGATAAAATGTTAATCGAAGATGCTTTGCAAGAAGCAAGGATTAATAACTGTATCGATTTCACCTCAAATGGAGAAGAGTTATTGAGTTATTTACGCAGAGAAGGTAAATTCGAGAAATTTAAAGACGACCCGTTACCTGGTTTAATTCTTCTCGATTTAAATATGCCAGTTATGGATGGGCGTACCGTTTTGTCTGAAATTAAAAAAGACAAACTATTAAAATCAATTCCGGTTGTTATTTTAACTACAAGCAAAGCCGAAATAGATATTGCAGTTACTTACAACATGGGTGTGAATTCATTTATAGTTAAACCTGTTACATTTCAAAGTTTAGTATCTGTGGTGCATTCCATTACAGATTATTGGTTTAATATTGTTCAACTACCGGATGATAAATCATGAAATCCAGTATTTTAAATATTCTCTTAATCGAAGATGATGAAGACGATTACATAATTTTCAAAGAATATTTACACGAAGCAGTGCCAAATCAATTTGTTTTAAATTGGGTGAACTCAGTAGATTTTGCAATTGATGAAATCGACAAAACGCATTTTGACTTTTTTTTTATTGATAATCGTCTTGGCGCTGGTAGTGGTTTAGATGTTATTAGTTATATAGTCAAAAATATAATTACGCCTGCACCAATTGTTATGTTAACTGGTATTGACGATCGTGATTTGGATTTAAAAGCGATAGAACTTGGTGCCGATGATTATTTAGTTAAAAGTGCATTAAATACAACATTGTTAGAGCGCACTATTCGTTACTGTCTTCGTCATAAATCCCTAGAAAGTAAATTAGTTAAACAAGCCAACTACGATAGTTTAACGGGGTTACCCAATAGGCAGTTGTTTAACTATTCCTTGGAAGAGTTAATTAAACAGCATGACCGAAGCAAAAAACGTTTTTGTTTATTGCTGTTAGATTTGGACTTTTTTAAAGAAGTAAATGATAACTATGGGCACGCTACAGGCGATTTATTATTAGTTAAAACCGCTAGTAGAATACGCCACGCAGTACGAAAAACAGATACAGTTACTCGATTAGGAGGCGATGAATTTGGTATTTTATTAAGAGATATTACTGATGTTGAACAGGCTATCAATATTTCCAATAAAATTATCGATCAGTTTAATACAGAATTTAAACTAGAAAATAAAGATATTGATATGACAACCTCTATTGGTATCGCTTTTTTTCCTGATGATGCTGATAATGGCTTAGATCTTTTTAAAAATTCTGATTTAGCCTTATATAAAGCTAAAAGCCAAGGTAGAAATACTTTTTTCTTTTTTAATGAATTATTATTAAAACAGTCAAAACAACGAATGTTGGTACAACATAATCTAAAAACGGCGCTGCTAGAAAAAGAATTTGAATTGTTTTATCAACCTATTGTTGATAGGAATAATCAGTCATTATTTTGTGTTGAAGCATTAATTCGCTGGCATCATAAAAAACAAACATGGATTCAACCCGATGACTTTATTGGTATTGCAGAGCAAACTGAACTCATTCATGCCTTAGGAAATTGGATTATTCAAACAGCCTTTAAACAACAAAAAAAATGGACTGATCAGGGTTTAGGTAATATTAAAATTGCAATCAATACATCGGCTAAACAATTTCAAAATCCTGGGTTTTATCACTTTGTTGAAGAGCAATTAAAAATATACCAAATAAACCCAATAAATATTGAATTTGAAATTACAGAACGGTTGATGTTAAAGGACAGCGTAAAAGTGATTGATCTAATTAATAAATTTAGCCACTTAGGCATTAAATTTTCTATTGATGATTTTGGAACGGGATATTCTGCACTGTCGTATTTAAAAACATTACCTATTGATATTATTAAAATCGACCGATCGTTAATTAATGAAATTATTCATTCTAAAAAAGATCGTGCAATTTGCAGTGCGATAGTCACAATAGGTGCGGCTCTAGATATGGATATTATTGCTGAGGGTGTTGAAACACAAGAGCAACAAGCAGTATTAAGTGAACTTAATGTTAATCTTATTCAAGGATTCTTACACGCTAAAGCGATGCCTGTAGACGAATTTAATATTTGGTATACAAATTGGGTCAGTGGTAAAAATCTTCATATTCAAAAACCAATAAATAACTTAAATAATTTACAATAAATATTAACAGTCATATTTTTTTAAAAATTAATCTATTACATTTAGATCATAATTATTAATCCATCCATTTAATTTTACCCTGACAAACATAATAAAAGTCATTTTAAACATTAAAAAAAGATATCAATAAAATTACTTTTTATACTGTTTCCTACAAACAAAATAGATTCTGAAATACTCGACAATACAACTTTATCGACATAATCATAAAATTGCTAATTGCTAATTGCTAATTGCTAATTGCTAATTGCTAATTGCTAACTGCAAATCTCTATGCAATAAAATAATTATCAGTCATACTTATAAAAAATTTTGTGCGTGTAAATCAATATAAGCAAAAAACCTATTGAGAATACGTAAGCCAATATTATCAAACATTGTAACTGAAGGAGAAAATCCAACTCGTTTGAAAAGAAGATGTCAGTTACCTGAAGAGGAAAAAATTTTAGAAAATCAAACAATGATCTATATTTAATTGTGTGAAAAGTTGTGTCTACTTAAGAAGAAAAATATCAAAAAACCGTATGTGTGAAAACCACAGTACGGTTTGATAAGGGTGGTGATATGGCTTTATCTGTGACTATCTGCCGTACACTTAAGAATCAATATTTAAATTGCAGAATGAGTTTATTCACATCTTTGCTTAGTTCATCGATTGTATGAATGTCGTCGTTGATTTGAGCTGTTTGCGCTGCATTTTGTTCAGATAAGTCACTAATTCGAACAACGTTTACATTCATTTCTTCGGCGACATGAGACTGCTCCTTAGAATTCGTAGCAATTTGATGGTTCATGCTGGATATAGAATTAATATTATCTAAAACAACAGTTAAACTCGTTTCAATATCTGCAATAGCGACTGCATTTTGTTCAACGTCTTGTTGTCCTTCAGCTATCTGGTTAGCAGTTGATTCCGCCGTACTTTGTAACTCATTGATAACGGTTACAATTTCTTGAGTAGATTCTGCTGTTCGTGTTGCTAAATTTCGAACTTCATCTGCAACAACAGCAAAACCACGGCCTTGTTCGCCTGCACGCGCAGCTTCGATTGCAGCATTTAATGCAAGTAGATTGGTCTGTTCTGCAATACCTTGTATGACATCGATCACAGAAGATATCGATTCTGTTTTTTGTTTTAATTCAATAACCTGTTTAGATATACCACTCATTTGGCCTTGTAATTTTAATGAAGTAGCCACTGATGACTCTATTTGAGATCGAGCCGCACCAGCTTGTTCATTTGCTTCTTGGGCTTTACTAGACGTCGACTCGGCATTTTGCGCCACTTCTTTAATCGTGGCAGCCATTTCAGTCATTGCCGATGCCACTTGTAGTGTTTCCATAGAAGTCTTCTCAGCCCTGTCGCGAAATTGCTCACCGCTTTGGCTAAATCTTGAACTCAAATCAGACAAGGTTAACATCATGCCAGAAAGCTGGCCGATAGTTGTCTTTAAATTTCCAGCAAGAATGTTAAAATATCCAGCAATTTCACCGAATTCATCTTTGGCTGAATCATCTGCATTGGCAGTCAAATCACCATCGGCTATTTGACGAAATGATTGTTGTAGTGTGTTAATGCTTCTAGACATCCTTCGTGTTAAGACAGTCCCCATTACAATACTTAATAATACGGCCACAATTGCAACAATGGCTAAAATACGAATTACAAATGATATTGTGTCGTTAATCACAACGGTAGTATTGTCAATTATATACTGGATCAGTTCTTGTGCTTTATCCTCCAGTCCATTTAATTGAGCTGCTGCCGCTTTAAATTCTGCAGAAGGTGGTTTAGACAAATCCTCTTTTGTTGCAGCAGTTACCACAGCAAGCATTTTTTGAGCAATATCTGCTAGATTGTCATCCAAATAGGTATCGCCATAAAAAGGGCTGCCAGGTACTGAGGGTTGTTCAAAAGTTTTAATAGGGGCGATTAAGCGGTTAGCCAATTGTTTAATCTGCTGAGCATCTTTTTGATAAACAGCAAGTTCAACACTCAAAGCACCGTAACGTAAGTTTGAATAGTTTTGAATACCCGGGATAAGATTAGCTGGGTAAACTGACCCTGCTTTTTTCACTATATTTAAAGCCGTATAGCCACCTATAGATATCACAATTAGCAGCCCTACGATAATACCTAAAGCAGCATTGATCTGTGTTTTAATTCTCATTAGTTGCCTCTGTTATAACAAAATTATGGATCTCAATTTTTAAAGTATAGGCAATTTTTTAGATTTTTTTAGAAACTTTTAGACTTAACCTATTATTTCAAAGGATCATATTTTAATGCTCAGAGTCGTTATTTCAAAATCCTGGATACAACGTCGAGTCATTCTTTTTAGAATCAAAAAAACCATGGTAAAGTATAAAAAAAACCAATTAATTAATAATATACAAAAGGAGAATATTATGGAATTATGTGCTTATTCAATCAGTCTTACTGTAAAAGATATCGATAAATCGAGAATTTTTTATGAAAAAATAGGATTTGATAAACGGGGTGGAGATCAGTCTCAAAACTGGCTAATAATGCGCTGTGGAGATACTACTATTGGCTTAAACCAAGAAATGTTTGAAAATAATATTATTACTTTTAATCCAGGATGGGATCAACAATGTAATAAACTTGAATCATTTACAGATATACGTGAACTACATAAAACATTTAAATCAAAAGGAATCGAAATGATAAGTGAATCGATAGAAAATGAAAAAGGCCCATCAAGTTTTTTACTATTGGATCCAGATGGCAATTCAATATTAATCGATCAACATGTGTGAATTTACTATTAGTTGTATTATCAGTAAAAGAGTTTAGTGTGTTTATTTTAGACAAATACGATAGTTGTTATTAATACATTTAATGTTTGTAATTGAATTTAAATTCAGATTAAAAACTTCGTTATTCTCGATATTTTTTTAGGGCCTTTAAAGTTTAAGGCTAACAAAAGATATTTATTGTCTTTTAGGACGTACTTCCTGTGTAATTTAGGTAAAGCGGAAAATTATTGTATAGATGTTATGGCAGGCGCTAACCCTATTTTACTGCTTTTGTATGACAGCTCGCAGAGTTATGTTTCTTTGAATATATTCTTAGATTTTTTCACTTAAGAGTGTTTTTAGGTAACCACTGTATAAGTTTACCCAGCAATAATTCAGGCTCAACCGGTTTAGACAGGTAATCCGTCATACCCGTCTCCAAACATTTTTCACGATCACCTACCATTGCATTTGCAGTCATTGCAACAATAACAATGTCTTTATTATCTTCACCCGCATTACCTAACCTGATTTGACGGGTTGCCTCGTAGCCGTCCATTTCTGGCATTTGGCAATCCATCAAAATTAAATCATAATGCCGATCCTGAAGGGAAAATGTAAGCGCCTCAATAGCTTCTAACCCATTACCAGCAATATCAGCAGTGAGTCCAAACTCCTCAATTATACCCAGTGCTACTTGCTGGTTAACATAATTGTCTTCGACTAATAATATACGACAATCCTTTAACCACAATGGCGCCATATTGTTGTATTTTGCAAGTGAGTTCAAATATTCACTTGTCACTAATGGGCTTGCTCGAGACAATACTTCACCATTGTCAGCGACCACATTTAAAGCATCAAAAAGGTCAGAGGTTGTGGCAGGTTTAGTAAAATATGCGTTAAAACCCAGATCTGCAAAATATTGTGGAGCTTTGTCTTGTAAAATCGAAGTCATCATTACCATTTTCATTTTATCAAACGAGCTGTTTTCTCTTATTAATTTACCTAATTGCGCACCGTCCATTTCGGGCATTTGCATGTCTAAGAAAGCAATATCAAAGAGTTTATTATTATTTTTAATTAGATTTTGACACAAATTTAACGCTTGTTTTGCGCTATCTGCTTCGGTGGTTTTTATTCCCCAGTGCTGCATTTGTCCTTTAAGTACTAGTCGATTGGTCTTGTTATCATCAACTATCAATATACTTAGAGCATCTACATTTACATGTGGTATTACCTGTTGTGCTTCATCACTAAGCTGAAGTAACAGTGTAATTTCAAACTGGCTACCCTTACCTTCATTACTGGTTACTTTGATACTGCCGTTCATTAATTCACATAGTTTTTTACTAATACTTAATCCCAGTCCAGTGCCACCGTATTTTCGAGTGGTTGATGTATCGGCCTGAGTAAAGGCATCAAATAAATTTTTGACTTTGTGAATCGGGATCCCGATCCCAGAATCTTCAATCGAACAATGAAACACTAACTCATTGTTATTTTTTAATTTTGTAGAAGCACGAATTTAATAGCATTGCCAACTATGTTAATTAGTACTTGGCGTATTCGACCTGGGTCACCTCGTACCATCGATTGTGCTATTGAGGTGATATCTAATATGATCTCAATGTTTTTTTCAAGGGCCTGTAGAGCCATTGATTCAGCGAACCTGCCCAGCATTTGACGTAAGTTAAAATCCAATATCTCAATATCCAGTTTACCCGCTTCTACTTTTGAGTAATCCAGTATGTCATTAATAATGGTGAGTAAAGACTGTGCGCTCATTCGTGCTATGTTGGTTTTTTTTATTTGGTCATTGTTGAGTTTGGTTTTAGACAATAAGTCGAGCATACCTAATACACCGTTCATCGGGGTACGAATTTCGTGACTCATACTGGCTAAAAAATCGCTTTTTGCAATCGCTGCTTGTTCCGCTGTTTCTTTGGATTGAATTAGCTCTAACTCTGTTTGTTGCATTTCAAGCGCCGCTTGTTCTAACTCCCGATTAGACGAAAGAAGTTTGTCTTTTTGTTCGATTAGTTCTTTGGCATTATTTTTAGTTTTGAGCAAACTAATTGACAACAGCTCGCGAGACTCGGCTGAATTTATGGCAATACCCAACTGTAACATTGCTTGCTTAAGAAAAGATTTTGTCTCTTGGCTAAATTCAGCTAAAGAGGCGATTTCTATTACACCAATCACCTTATTTTCATAGATTATAGGAGAAAGAATAATGTGTTTTGGAATTTGCTCTCCTAGGGCAGAAGACACCGTAATGTAATCATCAGGTAACTGTGAAAGTTCGATCGTCTTTTTATCTTTAGCGCACTGGCCAATTAACCCCTCTCCTAACGCGTACTGTACGGGACGTTGCATTTTATTGTAGGCATAACTACCCGTCATCACAAAAGTCTCTTTTGGTCCCCCTCTATTGGTTGACACAAAAAGTGCGCCTACCTGAATGTTTAACTCAGCAGCTATAAAACTTAGAGATTCATCTGCAAGTTGTGTCAGTGATTTTTCACCTTGTAATATTTGATATAGATTAGCCAAGTTACTATTAATCCAAATAACTCGGGCGATAGAGTTTTCCATTCTAGATACGGATACAGCAAAATAAAAAGCTAAAATTATACCGATTAAAGTCACGATTATAAGAATGTAACTAATCGATTTAATCGCAGATTTCTCATCGGATTCAGCTTTTAACGCAGAATATTGAGTGAATCTTTCAATCTCAATTAATAGATCTTCAATTTCTTTGTCCAGCGCATTTTCCGACTCTTCTATTTCCAATATAGTTTGTTGTTGAGTATGAAAATCCCATAGGTTGTTGTCGATCAGATCCAAAATATAATATGCCTGGTTTTCATATTCAGTATGTGCTTTTTCAATTTTTAAAAGAGCATCTAATACAAGGTTGAGTTCCTCAATATCCTCAAGAAAATGTGCACTTTTAATGTCGTTTGCAGTCTGCTGCTCTGTTTGGATAATTTCCTTATCCACCAAGTTTGCTAATTCTTTAAAACGAACATTTAATAGTTCGAGTTTTTCTTTTTTTGAAATAATCACAGCCTCAGCCTCAGCCTCAGCCTCAGCCTCAGCCTGTTCTATTTGCTGTTCATCCGCTATGCGCAAAATCCTTTCGAAAATTATAGCTTGTTCCAACTGATGGATTTCAATTTGGGTAATTGACTGTATCAGTGGAATATCTATGTTCGCTATTTCTTCTATTTCGAGTCCAATTAATTTTAATCTATCCAATGAAAACCAGCCAACAAAAAGCATGAGCAAAATCAACGAGACATAACCCGACAACACTTTTTTTGCTTGCGCTGACTGTAATATATTGTTCGTTAGCCTAGTTCCCACTGCAGAATGCTCCTATGTTTTAATTGTTTAATTGTTTAATTGTTTAACTGTTTAACTAAGTCAATTAGGTGGTGAAACTCCCACTTTAAGGATTTGTTTGCTCTGCACAAAATCCCAAAGGTAATAACTATATTAGTGGAGTAATCAAAAGTTGCACGAAAATACGGATTTTGCTTTTATGGGGAATTAGGGAATTAGGGAATTAGTGGCTTAGAATCCTTCCAGTTTTACTTGACCATTACATTAGCTCTATAAAAAAGTTAACAAAAAATGTAGAAGACTAAAAAAATATCATGAAACAGACGACTTGACTCCTGTTGTTGATACCTTCATAAAACTCTACTTCCTTTGAACTCTAAATAACCATGTAATTTCTTATAACGAATACAAAGGAGCCTATTGAATAGCACCTATAAATTGAGGGCTGCAGAACTTTGGCGTAAGAAGTAACACCAATCAAGATGGGTATAAGTAACGTTTTACGTCTTGTTCTCAACCATAACAGGACCTTGTTGCCAATAACAAATCCTTTCAAAAAAGGTTGATACTCAATAGGTTTGACTTTAAAACAATAGCCCGAACCTTGACATATACGTTAAAAATTAATTAATTCACGATTTTCAACGTAAATGTACTGCCGCCATTGATAAGCAGGAATATCCCCACGTTCTATTAAAGAACCAAGAATCTGTAAAGAGATTCCCCTTTCTTGTACGTAATCTTCTGACAAAATAGGGTTTTGAATGTACTGCCCTGCTTCGTCAAGACCAATTGTCCTTGCTTCATCTATTGTTGATTGTCTACTCAGTATTCTAGCCTGATTACTTAACATTTTAAGCAATTGCCACACAATCAGCACAACAGCAAATATGATTAATAGCCTGATCATTTTAAATCCTCTTTTTTAAGTAAATATTGTTAAACGACTATTTGTAGATATTGATACAATTATGTTAACGAAGTCATAACAATCTACAGCCTAGTTTTGAACTAAAGAAGGTTTGGGTATTAATGTGACTTAAGTATAGTATTCAATCGGCTCGATTCCACTAATGCAAAAAGCTAAATTTTTCCAAATACCTTTAAAATAACAAGACAATACCTAAGTTAACAAAATAACCTAAAAAGGTTCAGCCCCAAACAATCACAATAAAAAGCTAAACCAACTTCTCTTGTAACCCAGCATAAACCCCTTGGGTATTCACTAATTCATCATGATTACCTCGTTCAATAATCTCATCTGCTTCTAAAATAAAAATTTGATCTGACTCACGATAAGATAAAGCGATGTGTAAAGATGATGATCCGTTTGGGGTTATATCCTCAAATCTTTAATGGGCAATTTAATATTATTGATCAGCATGTGTGATTTAACTATCAGCTGTATTATAAATAAGTGAAGTGAGTGTGTTTATATTGGGCACCACGATAGTGGTTAATAATACTTTTAATATCATGAATTTGGATTCAAATTAAAGCATCGTAATTCACCATTAATTTTTTTGAGGTTTTAAACAATACTTGGCAATGATCAAAAATGGGTATCAGTTTTTGGTTATTAGAATTAACTTATTATTTCAAAATGGTGATAGGTGGACACAATCCAACCACAGGTGAATGGAGAATAATCAATAATGGAAAGAGAAATTAAATTTATCAAAGCACCTTATTTATTAAATAAGGCGCTTAGGATGTATGTTTTTTAATAGTTTTGAGTGTAATCCATATACGCAGGTAATGCGATTGCAGCTAGAATACCTATTCCAAACACACCCACAACTAATATGAGAGACCAAATAGTCCAAGTTTTTTGAACACGATTAAAATGCTCTACGCTTTCCCAGCGCTTTTTTTCCCACGCCCATTTTCTGCCTTTTGCACCCAATACGAATGAAAAAACAAAACCAAGGTATGGCACCAAACATAAAAGCCCTATAGGTGTTTTATTACCAAGTGCCCAGATCCAATTTAGTAAAAATGCACCCCAGCTCCAACCTAGAACACCTTCAGGGTATGTGTCTACAGGACCTTGGCCCGAGTTGTTCTCGTCTGCGTTTTCCAAGTTTAATGTGGCTTCGGGAGATTTATAATTCTCATTCATAATTGATTCCTGATAAATATATTATATTTAAGTAATTGAGTAAGCAGTATAATCAATAATAAAAAGAGTTAATATAGGTGTTTAAACGTTTTAACCCAAATTTACTCAGACTTAAACAATTAACATCTCCCCGTCATCGTTCAAATGAGGTTAAAGGGAGCAACATTAATTGTTTATGTTGGACTGTTAAAAGATTTCGGGATAAATCCCTACCTACAACACCCCAAAATCCCTAAAAAACCTAAACCAACTCCTCTTGTAACAACCCAGCATAAACTCCTTTGGTTTCAACCAATTCATCATGATTACCACGCTCAATAATCTCTCCTGCTTCCAAAACCAATATTTGATCTGACTCGCGAATGGTACTTAAGCGATGGGCGATGGCGATAACTGTGCGTTCTTGAAATACTCGCTCTAAGGCTTTTTGGATGAGACTTTCGGTCACCGAATCTATGGAGCTGGTGGCTTCATCAAGTAACATCAGTTGACCGCCACTTGTCATGGCGCGTGCAAATGATATTAACTGTTTTTGACCTGCGCTGAGTTGATCACCACCACTGGTTAATACGGTGTTATAGCCTGCTGGTAAACTTTCGATAAAGTCATGGGCGTAAACGTATTTTGCTGCTTTCACTATGGCTGCTTGATCCACTTTGGCCAAACCAATATTAAAACTCACGTCTTGTTCAAACAAAAATACGTCTTGCTGCATCATTGTAAATAAGGTGGAAAGTTTTAATTTTGGTATGTTGGATAACTCTAAGCCGTTGACTAAAATGCTGCCTTCATAACCTTCGTAGGTTTTTGTAAGCAAACGCATAACGGTGGATTTACCAGAACCCGTGGTGCCAACTAAGGCTAATTGTCGACCTTGTTTTAAGCTGAAACTGACATTATTAAGCACATAAGGATCGCTGCTTTTATAACGAAATGAAACCTGTTTAAAATCAATGGAAACGAAAGTATCGAGTTGATCACCAATTTCATTTTCGCTGTATAAATCTTGGCCCGTTTCTTCTAACGGCTCATTAAACAGTTCGTTCAAATGCTCGAATGCTGCAAAAGATCGCTGAATTTCGGTTATCTGGCTAGTAAATTCTCGAATCGGCACAAATATTTTTTCTAAGGTATTAATAAAAGCAATCACCACTCCTAAACTGACGGCGCTACTTAATACTAAGTTTGAGCCTGTCCAAATGATCAGTGCCATGGCGATGGTTGTTATACCTGCCACCACTGAAAACAAAGTTGCGTCCCAGACATTGGCTTTTACCTGTGCGTGTAAAAACTCATCGGTAAGACTTTTGTATTTGTCTTCTACTTCGCTTTCCGCAGCAAACAATTGAACGGTTGTAATACCTCGAATGCATTCTTGTAGGTATCCTGTGGAACGTGCCAAAGACGAGCGAGTAGTTTGGTATAAACCTCGTAGTTTATGACTGACGTATTTTGTAATGATTAAAATCGGTGGAAATAATACTAAGATGACAGTGGCCAATTGCCAATTAATTAGGTATAAAAATATGATCAGGCCTAGTGTGTTGATTGTGTCTTTTACAATACCTAATACACCTAAAACAAAACTGTCACCGATGGATTCTAAGTCGCTGGTTAAACGCGACAATGTCACCCCTGTTGGAGTTTTATCAAAATAGGCGCGAGGTAATTTTACAATTCGAGTTATCAAAGTTTGGCGAATATCAAAAATTGAACGTTGGCCTACTAAGCGCAGGCTGTAACTGTAAATAGCGTCGCTGATGTAGTTCATCACAAGTACGCCACTCATATACATCAGCATCAATGGTAATTGTTCAAGTTGGCCTGTCATTAATTGTTCGTCAATGATCTTAATCATCAGCCACGGAAACAATAAATTAGCCGCCAGACTAAAGGGCATTGAGCTTAGCCCGATAATTATATAAATTTTATATTTGGCCGCGTATTGCCAAAATGTAAACAGAATTTGCCAATCACTTTTTGTTGGTTTATTTAAATCTGTTTTACTGCCTGATTTATTCATGAGTTGGCCTCCTGATCGTTCTGCAGTTCGTTTTGTTGCTCACTTTGCTGTAGTTGCCAGGTTTGTTTGTAATAAGCCGAGTCTTTAAGTAATTGTTGATGTTTACCTCGAGCGATGATTTCACCCTCTTTTAACACAAGTATTTCGTCCATGTCTTGTAATGCGGATATCCGATGTGATACCACAATCAGGCTTCTATCTACGAGTTTGTTATTTAATTCACCCATAATGGCGCGTTCGGTTTCGTAGTCAACGGCGGACAATACGTTGTCCAAAATTAGAATGTCGGCTGGAGTGTAAAGTGCTCGAGCAATACTTACTCGTTGTTTTTGACCCCCTGATAACATGATGCCTTTTTCACCAACGATGGTGTCTGCTTGGTTTGAAAATCGTTTAATGTCGTTTGTAAGCTGGGCTGCTTCAATTGCTTGAGCCACGCTTAAGTGTTGTCCTGCCGTGTTGGGATTAAGCTCATTATTTTTTGAACCAAATTCAACGTTCTCAGTAAGGGTGGCTGAAAACAAATAAGGCTCTTGGGTAATGGTGCGCACTTGTTTATGCCAGTCGTGGCGAGAGTACTGTGTAATGTCCTGTGCACCATAAAAAATACAACCTGCTTCTAAGTCGAGCAAGTGATTTAAACAATTAACCAATGTGGTTTTGCCCGAACCAATCGATCCTAAAATACCTAATTTTTTACCCTGAGGTAATTCAAAACTGATGTTTTTTAAAGTAGGTTCTGTTAATTCGTTTGTTTCGTTATTGTCATAACGGTAGGTTAAATTCTTAACGGATAACGTTGAGCGTTTAATGGATTGGGTTTCTTCTGCGCTTAAGCGTAATAGGTTAGTTGGATCAACTTTGGCATTTAATATTGTCATCACACTTTTTAAGCTGGCCATTCCCATTTGTAATACACTTAAAATACGCCCCAAACTCATAAAAGGCATCGCTAACATAACCGAATAAGACAAAAACGCGGTAATTTCACCCACTGTGAGTTCACTTTTGCTCACCAAAACCGCACCTAAACCTAATATTAAGATTTTCATGACTTCGTTGGCGTAATTAAGAATAGGCAATATAAATACTTGAATACGTTGAATTTTTAAGGTGACATCCAATAATTTTTGATTCGATTGAGCAATTTCTTGTTGTACCCAATCATCCATAAACTCGGCTTTAATCACATCCATACCTGACAAAAAATGCACCAGTTGTTCACTTAAATTTTGTAAGCTGTTCATACGCGCGGTCCACATTGCACGCAATTGTACAAAACCAAAACGATAGATAATAAACGCACTAGCAATCGGCAACAAACAATACAGGGTTAAAGAAGGCGATATTCTCCACATATAAATAGGGGTTAACGACAACGCAAAAATGATGTTAAACATCGACATAAAACCAATGCCAAAAAACAAACGAATGCCTGTAATGTCATTGTTTATGATGGATATCAGTTTGCCACTGTTATTTTTACTGTGAAAACCATCGGTTAATCGGTTTAACTTAGCAAATAAATCGTTCTTTAATTGCGCTTCAACAAAACGTCCTGGGTTTAAGCCAAACATACGAGACAAAATACGTATAACAATCATCACCATTGAAGCACCAATGATCATAAAAATGCCATTAAGTAATGCATCGTGGTTTTGGCTGATATCACCACTGAGTAAGTCGATGGTGGTTTTAACCATTAAAGGAATTTCGACTTGCAGTAAATTAACTAAAAAAATGAAAAGAATGGCAAGGCTATAAGATAGGCGATTTTGCCAGAGGTAATGCCAAATTAACTGGCCTTTAGATTGGGGTGTATCAACCAGCATGGCAATTTCCGAAGATTAAGTGGCACATTATTATTGGGGTAAAAGGTGTAAATTAAAGGTACGTTGATTTATTAATCCTAGGTTGATCTGTATATCAAAATGTTTTGGGATTTCATCTAGTTTGGCCCTTCTGTCTTGGAATATTAGACTAGATTAATTATTCGTTAAGTATTGTCCAGTGTGCTGAATAAGCATTAAGTACACCTATATCGCGCATAAATGTTTGTAGTTTATTTTCTGACCTTAAAATAGATAGACCTATTTCTAGATTCTCAAAAACCTGTGCACTAAGTGGATGAACTTTAGATATAGCAAAATGTCGTGAGCCTGGCATTTTTATTTTAACACCCTGAACAACCGACATAGCGGTATTGTTCATTATTATTTCGGGAGAGTAGCCCTTTGGTATTTCTATCAACATAAAATCAATATTACGTCTGGATATTAAATTCAGTGCAAGTTTAAATTGATTAACTGAATGCAGCTCTTTTACATTTAATGATTGCATAACAAACCAATCTGTTTTCCAGTTGGGCAAAGATACCGCACTTAATTTTTGTAGGTCTTTAAGTGTTTTAACTGATTTTAATTTTTGATTGGATGTTAAGCCCACTATGGCTTTGGCCAGTTTACCTTCTTTAATAATGGCACTGCTTATGTTAATGCTTTGGGGTAATACATTACGAAATAGGTCTGAGCCCACTATCACTGCAGCGCCATTGTTAACCATTAAAATGGCTCTTTTATGGTTGGGTGCAATCACAAACTCGAGTTCATAGTTGGCCCCAGCCTTTTTAAACGCTTGGGTCAAAATAACTAAGTCAGCAATAATACGCTGTTTTTCATTTTTTAGGTTTTGTAGTTGGCTAATGGCAGTTGTATTGTGTGATTTGAAGTTTAGCCAATTGACATGTTCTGTTTCAAGTAGAACCACTGATACTGATGTTTTTGCCTGTACTGTTAATGTAAACAATATATTGAAAAGTAAAAAGATAATCGTTTGATTGATTAACGTAAATTTCATTAGATATTAAATCGAAGTAAAGGTGACTTAATACTAGTGGGTTAAAAGCTAATATCAATTTTGATAGTGACTAAAACGTCGATTTAAGATAAGTGTTCACCTGTTGCTTATACTTTTAACCAATCTTAGTTATTCTTAAATGGCGTTGTGTCAATAGGCATGGTGTTTATATGGTTATCAAAACTTGATTGGATTTTGTAGGAGCCGAATGTATCAATATGTTCCTTAATGTTTTTGTTTGGGATAATGAATTAATAATCTAATGGTTATTAAAATTTTAATTAAAACCGTAGAGTGGTAAAACAAAAGAATAACTATTCACTTTTGTCATTCATCTCGAAAACCAGAAAGTATCACGGTAGAACTTGTAAGTTTTTCTCACACCCCTTAACAACTTTCAAATAACAAAATATCACCTACTTAATTTGGATGTTTTTGGGTTAAAAGCTCAACCCTACAACGAATCTATCCAAGAACTTAGTCTGAAGTACAAAACAATTTCGAAGTGGCAAAACATTAAGTTGTGACATAAAAAAAGGCCAGTACCGAAGTAATAACCTTAATCGAATAAATAAACACGACCCCAGATTTTTTCTAACCTTTCATGGACAGATTTTGTTTGGCCATTGTTTGGTTTTCATCTAATAACAAATTCTCAGTGACTGCTTTTTCGTGGTTCTGCACACCTAACAATTCACAGATAATACCGCAAATTTCAAGTTGTTTTGGTTGGCAATTTGCTTGGTGGGTGAACTGATCACCGATAACAAATAATGGTATATCACGTTCTTGTGATAATGAACCTCCATGGCTTTTATCTGTATTCATTCCATGATCTGCTGTAATGATAATTTGGTAACCAGCCTCAATCCAGCTCGGAAGGAATTCAGACAACTCTTTGTCTGAGCGGCGAGTTGTGTTGCGGTAATGGGAACTATCTAACCCAGAGTGATGTCCGGCTTCATCAATACTCATAGGATGCACCAATAGGAAATCAGGGTCATAACGGCGGCGTAATAATTCCGCATCAAGGTATAAGTGGCTGTCGGGATATTTGCCGTCATGATAAAAAGTGCCGTATTGGATGAGTTGTTTAATGTCAACTGTATGGCGGTCGCGGATGGCATTATACGGGCTTTGATTATACAGTTCGCTGAACCAATGAAAGGCGGCTGCTGCGGTGGATAACCCAGCCTTTCGAGCTAAGCTGAACACACTTTGTTGGTTGGAATTACGCGCCACTTGATTATGCACAATACCACTGACAGCAGGGGTTACCCCGGTTAAAATGGTTTCGTAAAGCGGGCGAGACATGGAAGGTAATTCACATTGCACCTTATACAAAGTTGATTGGTTTTGTTCGGTTAAAGCATGAATAAATCCCATACATTGCTCTGCTGTGTTATAGGCCAATCCATCAAGAATGATGAGTATTACTTTACTTGTCATTTTAATTACTCTTCGTTTTTAATAACTATAGAGCAAGATAGTAGCCATGATTTATGAAAGTACTATGACAAAACTATGAAATTTTAATGGGTTAAAAGCAGAGGGTTTGGAATGATGCAGAGTTAAACAAAAAATGGGGTCACTCTGAATTGTTGTCTTTAAGCGAAAAGTACTTGTTTTAAAGGTTATTTAGATAATAAAGCATTAGCTAATACACTCGTAACTATGCTTTTAAAAATCAAAAACTTAATGCAGTGTCATTTTGATTTGGTCACCTTATGTATGTGTCTAGAATCTTGATTACTTAAAATTATCAAAATTCTAGACACAGCTCTCATTTTTGTATGGGTTTAAGCTCTGTGTCCAAAATCAACATGGTTTGTTTGTGTCAAAAACTGTCTTTAACTCTTAATTTAAGTCATCTTGGTTTGAATGAAACGTATCCGACAACTCGTCTAAAATAGTACAGTCAGCACCTTCATCACCAGGACAACTGTCATATAAAGCAGATAAAACAACTTTCATTTTCTCTAATTCTAATATTTTACTTTCGATATCTTCTAAGTGTTGGCTTAATACTTTTTTTACGTCTTTACTGGCGCGGTGTGGGTTTTTTTGTAATAAAAGTAGGCTTTCACTTTCTTTAAGGGCAAAACCTAAGTTACGTGTCTTGGCTAAAAAACTCATGGATTCAACATCTTGTGCGCTGAAATCGCGATAACCGTTTTCTAAGCGATTGGCTTTAAACAGGCCTTGTTCTTCGTAAAAACGAATAGTTTTGACTGTAAGGCCTGATTGTTTGGCTGCACTAGAGATATTCATAATTTTTAACCTTATTCTTTGTTGTTATTACGTTTTGTCATTCATGCTTATACAAAAACTATCACTCTAATTTTGAGTGTTATTAAGTTTAACCGCTTTATATTTCCAGCGATTTAACAATAATGCATTACCAATAACACTGACACTAGACAACGCCATGGCGGCACCTGCAACCATAGGGCTCAACAAGCCGATCGCCGCCAAACTTATACCCAAACTATTATAAATAAATGCCCAAAACAGGTTCTGTTTAATTTTATTTAATGTTTTTTTAGATAGAGCAATGGCGGCATTAATTAAAAACAAATCTGGGCGCATCAAGGTTAAACCAGCGCTTTGCATCGCGATGTCGGTGCCGTCACCCATAGCGATGGAGGCCTGAGCTTTGACCATAGCCGGGGCGTCGTTAATGCCGTCACCCACAAAAATCACATTAGAGCCTTGTTGTTGCAGTAAATCTATTTGTTGAAGTTTTTGCTCTGGAGACAATCCTGCGTAAGCTTGATTGATACTTAAACCTTTCACAAATTCGTCCACCGCTTTTTGATGGTCTCCACTAAATAAATAGGTTTTTAAACCCAATTGTTGGCAGCTCGCTAATAATTCAGCGGTTTGTGGCCTGATGACATCGCTAAATTCAAAAATGGCAGTGACCTGTTTATTGATAACAAACAGACTAAAACTATTAGTGATGTTATCTAAATCAAATTCTTGTTCTGACAATGGTTTAATATTAAATCGCTCTAATAATTTTTGATTACCAAACAATAAAACGTCGTTATTAAATTGGGCACTAATGCCTTCACCAGCATAAGTTTGTACGTTAGTTAATGTCAGTGAATGATCAACTGATATTGTATTTAAAGCTAAGGCCAAAGGATGTTGGCTCTGACTGGTTAGGGCGGTTAATTGTTGATTTATCAATTCGTTTTTAGCAACTAACCAATGTTGTTTCACCAGGCTTATTTTGCCTTGAGTTAAGGTACCTGTTTTATCAAATACAATACTGTCCGCTTTGGCCATTAATTCTAATTGCGATAAATCTTTGATTAAAATACCCATTTTGGCTCCGACACCCGTTGCCACCGAAATAGCCGCGGGAGTTGCTAACCCTAAAGCACAAGGGCAGGCAATCACTAAAACAGAAATAGCATTAACCAAACCCTGTTCAAATCCAGCTATATAAAACCAAATAACAAAGGTAAAGGCCGCAATCACAATGGCAGCAGGCACAAACCATGCGGCAACTTTGTCCACCAGTTTACTGATTTCTGGTTTGGCCATTTGGGTTTGTTTGATTAACTCGATAATGTGAGCCAATCTTGATTGAGTACTTAACGATTGAACTAGAATTTGTAGACTGCCATGTTCATTTTGGCTACCAGCAAACACCTTATCTCCTGGCTCTTTTAATACGGCAGTCGACTCGCCCGTTAACATCATTTGGTTGACGTAACTTTCTCCCAAACTAATCTGGCCATCAACTGTGATCGCCTCGCCTGCTAATACTTGTACGGTATCGCCTAGTTGAATCTGTTTTATGCCTAGCATTGTCCATTTATTGTCTTTAAATACACGGGCCTGATCGGGTTGTAGAGCCATTAGGCTTGTAATAGAAGCCACGGCTTGTACTTTGGCGCGAGATTCTAAGTATTTACCCATTAAAACTAAGGTGACAATTACAGCGCTGGTTTCTAAATACAGTTCACTAATACCGTTAAAGGCCAGATAAACGGAATAAAAGAAAGCGGCGCTGGTACCCATTACAATCAACACATCCATTGTGGCAACTTTGTTTTTTAGCGCGTAATAAGCGCCTTTATAAAACGCACGACCAAACCAGAATTGTACCGGGCTGGCTAATAAAAATTGCATTTCAATACTTAGATGAAAAGTTAACGGTAACCAATTGCTTAGCATCATCAACAAAAATGGACTGGTTAACAGGGCGGCGAGCAACAGGTTGTGGACTTGGCTGAATTTAAAAGGCTTGTTTTTTTTTACGCTACTGTCACTTGCCTTGTTGCCTTTATGCTTATCTTTTGTATTAGATTTCTCAGGTTGCGCTACAGGATAACCTGCTTGATCTAAGGCCGTGTCGATATCAGTTGAACTTAAACTGCCATCAATCCAAGTTACCCCTACTTCATTACTTGTCAGGTTCACTTTAACTTCAAGCACACCAGGCAAAGCGGTTAGGGCTTTTTCGATTTTATTAACACAGCTGGCGCAGTTGATGGATTGTACTGTAAATATCTGTTTTTGTTTTTTAAGCTGATAACCGGCTTTAACAACCCAATCATCAATTTGTATAGCATCAACGGCAGAGTCACTGGATACCTGTAGGGTTTTTAAAGCTAGATTCACTTCGCTGTTTTTAACCTGGTCCTGTTTATTTAAAGCATTTTGCAGGCGATTAACACAACCGGCGCAGGTTATACCCTCTACAGGCACCATCCAACTTGTTTGTGTGTTCATGATATTTACTCAATATTAATTAGATACAATAACTATAAACCCTCCAGCAACTAGAAGGTCAAGTTTATTGTTAAATATTAGCTAAGTATAAAAATTCAAATAAAAAAAGGTCGACTTAATTGAGATGTAATAATCAATAAGGGGTGATAAAAAGATCAAAAGGAAAAGGTTAAATTGATATACAATTTTGTCATTTATCTCGTAAATCAGGTAATAGGTATCTAAAAATGTAGGGTGTGGCCAGTAAGAATTGCTCTAAATATTTAGGTTGGTTTAGAGGGTTGTAAAGGCATCAATATCAACATTTTTCTGATGATATTGACTCTTATGCTGAAAAATTGTTTGAATTCAAACTGTTACAAGTTCGGCAACATATTTTAAAACTTAGGCTAATGTAGGGCTGTTGCTTAACCTGTTGAAAATCAATCTAATTGCTGTTTTTATTTTGAAGGTAACCCCGCGGCTTTCCATTCAGGAAATCCATCTTCTAAGCGTAATGCTTCAATACCCTGCTCTCTTAAACTGTGTAATAGTTTATAAGAATAAACACAATAAGGCCCACGACAATAAGCGACCACTGTTTTTTTTCTGGGTAAGTTTTTGCTTTGCATGTCGATGTCGTCGGGTTGAATATTAATAGCACCAAGAATGTGACCTTCGTTAAATTCTTTAATGGGTCTTACATCAAGAATTAATAATTCTTTGTCTTCTAGTTTTAGGGCGAGCTCATCTTTAGAAATGGTTTTTTCATTTAATGTGTTTGTATCAATTTGTGAGATTAAACGGTCTACTTCAGCCAAATGTGTTTCTGCGGTATTGCGTAAACTGCTAATAAGTAAAATAACATCGTCACCAGCGATACTGTAAAATCGACTTTTCCCCTCTTTTCTCACATTTACCAAACCATTTTGTTTTAAAATTTGTAAATGCCTTGAGGTATTAGCAACACTTAAACCCACTAATTGTCGTAGTTCGTCTACGCTACGCTCGGCTTGTGCCAAATAATCAATCATCTCAACACGTTGTGGTGAACTTAAACTATGGGCAATTAAAGCCAATTGTTCAAAAAGCTGTTTTTTAATGGCGCTCATAATTGGTTAGTCACTTATTCAATGTAATGATTGTATGTTAATTAAAGCCGTCTTAACAAACAACGAAATTTTGTTTTTAATAACTTAATAACGATTAATAGAATATAAAGGCTATTTATGAAAACTATGTTGTTGAAGTGCTAATAGCTTGAAAATATTAGCTTTTTCATGCTTCTGAGTTTCCATAGCCCGAAACCAACCTAAATAATTGGCAAGATATTTGGTAGCTGTACCATTAAAACGTTTATGCCAGTTTTTGAGTCGACTGTGGTAGGCATTTACTGTGTTTATATGAAAGGTTTTGTCTATCACTTGATGCCCCGATAACACTTTATGCAAAATATGCTGCTCATCACACAGCTGGTTATAAGCATTTTGACCGTCAGTACATAATACACAATCTAGACTTAAATGCCCTTGTAGCTTATTTTGAATTTCCTGACTGGTGACCTTGTTTAAAATAAAATCCATTTCGTGATGGCTACGATCAACGGCTACAAGCACCGGTGTCCATTCTTGACTATTTAGGCC
This sequence comes from Pseudomonadales bacterium, assembly GCA_022968985.1. Taxonomy (GTDB): domain Bacteria; phylum Pseudomonadota; class Gammaproteobacteria; order Pseudomonadales; family Natronospirillaceae; genus Marinicellulosiphila. The sequence continues at coordinate 46,315 of JALJPK010000021.1, forward strand.
CGCCGTTTTGGCTTTAGTGCCACGTTTTCTTGGTGCTCTGGCTAATTTTAGGCTGCCTTTTTCTGATACTCTAAAATACGTTTCGTCAGCCTCGACAATGCCTTCAAGTTGATCAGCTTGGTCTAAACTCGCCATTTTTAAGAATCTATGACGCCAGTTAAAAGACGTGGTTAGGTTAATTTTACACTTTTTAGCACAAGCTTCTAATGTTTGACTTTGACACATGGATTGCAAATAATCGAGCCATTGCTCAGGTTTATGCAGCCTAAAAAATTCAGTGCCTAGAGTGCAAACAAAGGTTCTTAAGCAGCTCTTACAACGATACCTTGGGCGATTATTAGCTGAACCAAAATGGATGATTTTATCAGATTTACAATGAGGGCATTGTGGATGCTCGTTTAATTCTTTCTGTAAATTTGCAAAAATTACATTTGGCTGGGCAAACGCATCTTTTAACTGGGTTTGAAGGGTGTTGAATTGATCTTTTGTGAGTTTATGTAAGTTATTTAAGAATTTTATAAATTGAGAAGACTTCATATTAAAAACCTTTACTACTGATTCTTAATAAGAATAGATTAAGAAAATTAAGTTTCAAGTTAACAACATAGTTTTCAAAAATAGCCAACTTAATAAAGAAATTTCCAAGATAATCGAGTGCCTTTTTCAAACTCATAATTAATACTGGTAGTAACAACTGAACCCGTGGCTGATTGAGTTAATACACTTACTTCACCTGACTCACCTAAATGAATCACTGGAGCTGACGCTAGGCCAATACCTAAAGAGTATTGTGAACTAATTACAGTGGCGCTTTGGTCCTCATCGTCTTCAGCTGGTACAACTGAATAAAATGGATTGTGTAATGACGCAGTACCGGTAGTAAAATCAAGTCCATATAAAATACTAGAACCATCAATTTTACAGGTATTAGAAGGGGGGAGGTATTGAGTAAAAAACACTAATTCTGCAAAGTTAGTTGCTTTTGATATATTACGAGCACTTGGGTCTGTTAAGTTTTTCTCAAGCTCTAAATACCAACCATGTTGTGATTGAATATAACTTTTTAGATCATAAAAAGTAGACAATTCAACTGTATCACCGCTTTCATTTAATACTTCAACATCGTTATTATTTTCTTGAATAGTTTCATCACTAAATAAATCATAATCGGTTGTATTAAGTAAATCGCTTAATTCAAACTCATTATAAGCGTATTCAAAACTATTATTTTTTTCTTCTTTTATACCTATAAAATATTGTTGCTGAGTATTTAAATTATCAGCAACATTATGTAAGCGTCCAGTGCCCACTAATACCCAGTTTTCGCCTTTTTCATCAATTACAAAATGAGGTGCAGCAACAATGGGTCTTTGAGTATTAAGCATACTTGAAATAACCACATTAGTGGGTTTACCATAATTAGAAGGTAAAATATCTGAAGTTAAATTTAATTCTACTCTTAATAACTCACCGTAAATAGAATGTGTATTTAGCGCATTGATATTACCCAAATACAAAACATCATCGACATAGTCATTATCTAAATCCACACTCGTTACGTCACCACCATAACCATTTAAATAGCTAGTGGTAACCATACTCAATGGATCTTCCTCACCTATTGTTAAGTCATAGAAATACAGGCGTGTATTTTGTTGACTTGTTGCAAGTTTATGACTGTCTGGCCCATTTGGACCAGAGGCAAAACTTAACATCCAACGATTAACTGCGATACCTTCTACCATTTTATTGGTTTTTACTAATGCAGGTTTACTAACTGTTAAACCTAAACTATCCCAAGTTGAATCGTTTATTTCGGCAATAAACTTAGGGGCTATTTCTGGATCCGTAACATCTAATACAATATAAGAAGATCTAAAAGTTTGCTCAATACCATCTGTAATTTCAACTGTTTGCTGCGCTCCGCCAAATCGCATACCAATCACTAAGATTGTCCCCCAACCATTTGGATGAACATCGGACTCTGCAAAAATTTTGACATCAAAAGATTGTGGTTCACCATCAACAAAATACACATGTTGATAGTCTTTATTTGCCAACCACCTTAAATGCGGTAACACATTTTCTGGAATATACGCCCATAATTCTGCACCTAATTCATGTTCAGTTTTATTTGAACCACTCTCCACTAATGATGAATCAGTTTCAAATTTATGATTATTTTGATTCCAAAAACCTGCGTTAAAAGCATGTAACATACCGTCGTTTGAACCTGCATAAACAACCTGTCTTCGATATTTATATTTTTGCACAAACGTATCATAAGACACATCATTGTATGTAAAGTCATAACCACTATTTGGTGTACCCACAACTAATGGTGTTGAATGAATAATATCCCCAAGGCGCCATACTTTTTCACTTACACCGTCCCAATTAATAGTACGGGATCTGAAATTAGCATTCTCTTCACCGCGAATGTAATTCACAAATGCATTTATTTCACTGTCTGGGGGCTGTATGGCATCATTAGGATCAGTGA
>JALJPK010000210.1 GCA_022968985.1 Pseudomonadales bacterium
AATCGCAACGGTGCTTGGCGCTTTACTGAAGAGATTACTGAATGTAACCGAGGCACAAACAAAGATGAAAGCAACGTTTCGTTAAAAGTATGGGGTGGGGTAATTTGGGGGGAGGATCAATCTAATGATTATTTTATTGAGAGTCATGGGGTTGTGACCCCTGATTATCTTTGGAAGGTAATTGAATTTTCAGATGGTAAAGTGAATGCTTGGATAATCCCCAATGATGCTCAGGCCAAAAGATCGACAGCCAGTGACTATCTTGTATTTCCTCATGAGATAACACATATAACGGGTTACTCGTTTGAATTATCCCAGCACGCTATTATCTCACTTGTAGCGGTTGATAAAGTGAAACCCTGTAGTTTGAAATAAGTATGAGTGTTGATTGATTGCTAGGTCTGCATTTATGTTGTCAAAACAATACAGTGAAGACAGGCTGAAGCCTGACCTACGTAAAATTATAGATTGATTGGTAGGTCTGGATTTATGTCGTTAAAACTAAACAGTGAAGACAGGCTGAAGCCTGACCTACATAAAATTCAAGATTGATGTATAAAACCTATGCTTCGATTAAATCATCCGTAGTCTTATTCCTCAGGCATAAAAAAACCCCAACACTTTCGTGATGAGGTTTTTCATGTGTGGTGGAGACGGCGGGGATCGAACCCGCGTCCGCGAACACTCCATTTACGGTACTACATGCTTAGCTCATTCTACAATTTAATCGCGGTGACGCCGAAGAGCAGGCTTCACTTTGATGAGTCTAGTAAGAGTTTAGCCGATTGAACCTAGACGATCCTCCTGGCGATCCTGACATAATGACCGAGATAAACACAATTCAGGCCTAACACTTATCTCGGTGGTCAGCTTATTAAGCTGCCAAGGCCTCTTGGCCGTAGTTAGCATCGTTTGCAACTATAAAGTTTACAACTTTGAGTTTACGAGATTCGTTGTCATCTCGGCATGCACCTAAAACTTTATAATCCACGTCGAAGCCAAGTCGTCCCCAATTCGTGTGAGAATTAAATTAATAACTCTCTAAATTTTAAGTAGATCACTATTGTAATGTTTAATATCACTTTAGCAATCTTTCTTTTCTATAACTTACTAGCTAACAGTTATTTTTTGAGTTTTCGGGTTACAAAATGATCATTTTAGTAATTAAAGGTTACAAAATTTAGCGTGTCACTTTTATATTGTAATCAACTTTACCTGGGTTTAGTGTTTCTTTGATATTGTATGTATCAATGTTTAAACCGTAAGTTGTATTTAAGTCACCCATAAATCGTATCAGTTTATCAAATTCTTGATCGTTTCCTGAAATGCTAATGCCGTTGCTGCCATCGGCTGAGCTTTTGCTTATTTGGATGGAAAACTTTTTAGATGAATCATTAACCATTGCTGTCATCGATTTGTTTTTATTGTTGATCGACGATTGGCTTGTTTTTGCTGCATTACTTGCATTGATTCTAGCTTGTAAAATCTGTGGCACTATTTTTTGAATGTCTCGGTATATTTTTTGAGTTTGGGTGAATTTTAATTGGGCTGCATTTTTTGCGTCGACACTTGGTTTATAGATAAAAAAGAATGCAATGCAGATAATTACAAAAACACTTAAAAACTGAGTTAGTAATTTGTCTCGACCTGATAACTGTTGGTATTGGTCTGTTATTTTTAGTATTTGTTCGTTCTCTAATAAATTCATTTTGTGCTCACCTTTAATATGCCTTTTACTTTGCCTGATTCATTTTTTTGGCTAGTAAAAATAGCGTCATAACCTTTGCTTGTCATTCCTGTGCTGATTTTTTCTAACAAGCTGTCGTTTCTAGCTGTCAAAGTAAAATACCAGTCTTGGTTTTTTGCACTAAAACGTATTTCGTTGATTGAAAATGCGATGCTTCTTTTTAATACAGCAATTTCACTGATTGGGTCGATAGCTGATAGTTTTACAACGGGTGCTTTAATATCATCAAAGTTTGCTAATTCATTTTTTAGCTGTCTAACAATACGATTCTTTTTGTTTTTAAGTTCGGGTACGGCTTGTTCTATTATTTTACTGTTCGCCAGCCATAGTGCTTCAACTTTTTGTTGTTGTGCACCGCTGTCCATATAGTTAAGGGTCACGATACAAATCAATGCTGCTAATGATGCGGCTATTAATGTTGAGAATACTTTGATTCGTGCCACTAATGCTTCATTGCCAGATTGAGTTGAATTTAATAAATTTAAATGGTGTTTTGTTGTGATGTAGTGATCGGCCATTTGTGCAAGTAATGGTTGTTTGATCACATTTAAATTTACATTTGTGTGTCCGGCTACTTCAAGTTGCGCTTTTACGATTGAAATACGCTCGTCGTCTTCTTGGTAATATAATTCTATATCGCGCTCGGCTTCGCCTTCAATGTGCAGTTTTGCAATACTTTGTGATAGCTGGTCAAAGGGCAGTGCAAATACTTGAATGCCATTTTTTATGAGTATACGATCTTCATCTAGGGTGATGGCAATTAACTCTGGGTTGATATCATGTGATGCGTATTGTGCATCCAGTGTTAGGTGAATCATATGTACATTGATGTCAGCAAAAGCAACAACAATTTGCTCGATTAATCCTTTGCTAATTACGCAGGTCCACACTTCGCCATTATTTGGTTTATTTAACGCTTTAAAATCACAGTCATCTACGTTTTGCGCAATTTCTTCTTCAAGCGCAATCGGTAATAAACGTGTTAAGTTACTCGTTTGTGAGCTGGGTATTTTAGCTTTTATGACCGCACTTAATTCAGTGTGCATAAAAAATGTTGCACTGATTTCATGCACACCCTGTGCGTTTAGGTAATTTTGTAATTGACCAATTTCACCTTGTTCAATATTTTGACGAGAACCTTGGTCGATAAACAACCATTGGAATTCTTTTTCGCTGATGGCTCTTAAGTATAAATGGCTAGACATATTCAATCTTATATTTATAAAGGAACGAATTTTCGTTGATAAATTTGTACAGGTTGGCTCGGATCCATAGGGCGATATATAAATACATCACGCATACGTTCGATCGGCTCCTGATCGTTGTCTGTTGGCATAGTTACTAAAATACGCGCAACAAAGTATTCACTGTTTACTGATAATAATCGTTTAGGAATATTATTTTTAAATTCATTCATCGAATCAAGATTTAAAAAAGCATCAATTGATTTAAACCCAGTTGAATCGGTAATTTGTATTATTTCTTTAATAATACCGTCTGTTATATCGGAGTGTATGCTTGCCAATACTCTTGACGATGCTTCATTAATATTAAGTTTTGCTTTTACGGGTAATACCGAAAAATTATCAGTTAATATTTCTAATAACGCTAGTCTTTGTATATTGTCACGATCACTGACAAGTAAAATCTCAGAAAGATCCGCAAGCGGTAATCCACTTTTTAAATAATAAGGTTCTTCGTAATCAAAGTTGCTACCACTGATTTGACTGTTTTTAGAAAAAACCGATATTTCGTTGAACATTTCTTTTAATACAATGGTATCACGAATTTCACCCGTGTCAGGGTCTGAAAAATTGATGCCGTCCCAGTCGTCAGTTAACGCATTTTGTGTGTCTTGTTCATCTAAGTCAGTGGCTTTTATTAACATTTCAATAGGTGAAGTAGAGAAATCTTCCATATTATTTTGATATAAAAGGTTGATGCTCCACATGCCGTCTAACGGGTAAATCGAATAATCAATGGACGCGCCAAGTACTCCTTCAATAGGTTGGTCTAAAAGAAGTGGCCAGTCATAACCAAAGCCATCATTAATAAGTTGTGTGCGATCTTGTTGCAAAAAATCCATTACCATTCGTTCAGAAGATAATTCAACCTGTTCGAATTGCATTAATATTATGGATGTAGAAATTTTGGCCTGTAGTCGAACTTGTTTAGATAAAATAACAGAAAATATACCAATTAAAATAGTAATGGTTACTAATACTTGGAAAAGTGCGATGCCTTTTTGTTTAATTATCATCAGCGTATACCCAATTTGATTGTACTGGTAATGCAATTAATTTTTTAAAACTTCCATAACGAATTGAATTAAATGTTATTTCAACTGCGTAAACATAAGCGCTTGGGAAACGATATATATCAAGGGGTAATGTGTCGACACTGCCAGATTCATCTGAATTTTTACTTTTATAAAAAAACTCATAACTGACATTTTTTAAATTGGCTAACATGGGTATTTTTATTATTTTTGAATCACTAGGTTGATCCAAGTGATATTGATGATGTCTAACTAAACACAACCCTTCATCTGTATTTGATATGCGTTGACAAATATCTGAAGCGGAAGGTAATAAGTGATAAGAAATACGTTGTAAGTTGCTGCGTAAATTTTTGGTGTTTTGTGGTAATAACCAGTTGTTTCTAGTGAAAATTAATGAGCCGTTATTATCAGTAAACATGGGTTCACTGAATTCAAAGTATTCATTTCTAATGCCACGTGAGGGTTCAAAAAAACGAAAATCTTGTTGGATTTTATCAGTGGCACGTTGTAATTGACGAATGGCTTTGTCGTTAATTAAAAAGCGTTCACGCATCTGTCCGCCTTGTTGCACTAAACTAATGGCGCCTACCATTATGGCTGCAAAAAGCACTAAAGCGATTAGAATTTCAATTAAAGTAAAACCACGTTGTTTCATTGAATTAACCCTTTTATTAAAAGTGTTTTCATTGAGGCATGGCCAAGTTTGTCTTCGGGAGTGACTTCTATTGAATAGATTAAGTAACTGTCAGGAATTTTTATTTCTTCGATTTCTTGTTGTAATCCATCGGAGTTAAAACTTTCAGAATATATTTCATAATCT
>JALJPK010000211.1 GCA_022968985.1 Pseudomonadales bacterium
AATAATATGCACAAAATCTTGAATTAATTTAATGGGCAGTTTTATTCTCGCTTGGCAATATGCACTGGTGTTTGAGCTTAGTTTTTCATCGTCATTTTGAATGATGAAATCATTAACAGCTTTTGCGCAAGATCGATCTTCGTTCATGACTTGCTTTAAAAAGATCGCCACAGTTGTCTCTAAATTGTATTTAGATTGCCGTTTATTGATTGAATAATATCCAATCACATTTGTTATTTCAGGAAGATTTTTATTTTGTGGTGATTTAATTATAACAAAATCACTGACTGTCTTGTTTCTTTTTAAAAGATAAATATCTCTGTAAGCCTTATTCTATCGGCATCTATCACTTAACTTAGTACCACTCGGGTCAGATCTAGCATCTTGACTAATAACTGAGTCAAGATGCTAGACCTGACCCAGATGGCATTAAATAAGCCGTTACGATTTGTTTAGAAGACGAAATCGATGTATCTCGTGGTGACATGTTTGTTAAACCAAACCAAGAACCCTTCATCGATAATAAATTCCAAGCCAACATGGGAAAGCTAACTAAGTCAGCCATGATGAAACCTAGGCCAATCCTATAGACCCAAAATTACAGGCTGAATCTAGCCGTTTTGTAAATCTCCCCCTATTTATTACACTGTTCAAACATTCGCTGCATAAAATTCATACATGCATCAATGCTAGTTGGGACACAAATCTCACACAGTGTTAGTTTTTGTAACTATAATATGCTTTCACTTTTCGCTTAATATTAAAAGGCTTTAATATGAAGTTTACTTCGTTACTTTTAGGTTCCATCTCACTGTTTTCACTGTCCAGTTGTTTGGATGACTTAAATAATCCCTTTACTGAAGAAACGGCTACAGAAACCGTTACTGAACCTTTTACTGAAACCAGTACCTCTACCAATACTCAAATAGAGGTTTGTGATTTAATAGAATCCAATATCGATTTTACTTTTAATGTTGATTCGCAATCTCAATTAGCAACGTTTGATGCTAGTCAAAGTCTGTATTCAACTTGTGAAAATTCTAGCCCTTTTGAAACCTACACATGGAATTTTGGTGATGGAACAATTATCACCTCAAATAAATCAAGTGCATCGCACCATTATTTATTGCCTAATCAATATTCTGTGACACTCACGGCGTCAATCGACGAGTTTGAGTTATCTACTTCGCGTGAAGTATTGGTTAATAACGAACCTAATGTATGTATCGCGCTGGCTTCTCATTCGCATTTTTCTTATTCAAATGATTATTTAGGTAATGTGATGTTTGATGCATCAAGCAGTTACATTTTTGATAACTGTAGTTATCAACCTATTAGCGAATACCTGTGGGATTTTGGTGATGGCCAAACCTTTAGCACTTCAAATAATATGGTTTCGCATAACTTTGCTGAGGCTTCGGATTATTATGTTTCATTGACAGTCTCAAATGAAAATTCATCTTATACCTATTCAAATATCATAAATGTTGGTCAAACGTCTTCAGCTTTATGGGAAGAATGTGTTGATACTGCTTTTGTAGATGTAAAGTCTCATGAAACCCCGGTTTCATTTAATGTGATGTTTGGCCCTGCTCAGTGTGATGAATTACCAATTCAATACACTTGGCAAACAGGTGATGGTACCGAGGTTTTTGGCAATAATGCTTCTTATGCTTACACTCAAGCAGGTAACTATCCTGCATTGTTAATGATGAGCTTGCCAAGTGAAAGTTTAATTCATGTAGTTGATTTTAATATTGTGATTGAAGGTAGTCAGGCTTGTGAACAGATTTTAGATATTAATAATATTGAAACCTATGTATATGACATGAGCGCTACTTTTGATGCTTCAAATTTATTCGGTTTTGGTTGTAATAATCAATATTTAGAAGACGAATATACTTGGGACTTTGGCGATGGCACAACGTTAGTGACATCAGCGCCGTTTATTTCTCATACTTATACCCATAACAATAACTACAACGTAACGGTTACTAATTCTGACAACTTAACAGCCTCTGCGTACGCGACAATAGAATACAATTATTTTTGTACAGATGATTACCCAACTTCTTCATGCAGTACACCTTCGCATTTGTTATCAATTCAAGCGCAATCTACTGATAGCTTTAATGATCATACTTATTTCAACTTAAGCGATCGTTCATTGCAGTCTGAATTAAATTCATATTCATGGACGAGCAGTAACGGACAAACGGCAACTAGCAACTATTTTAATATGCATTTTAGTGAAGCTGGTGTTTATGAAGTGATGCTAAAAGCGCATCTTCCAAATGCTGAAGATTTAGTTTTAGTTGTTCAGTATGAAGTAAGTTCAGTGAGTTGTAATGAACCCGTTTATTTAACTGAAACAGAAACGGAAACTGACACAGAAACATCGACTAATATTTCGTTAGAAGTTGAACTTGATTTACCTTTAGGTGCAGTACCCATAGAGATGCCAGATAATAATATTGAAGTTGTTTTTAATTCTGAGTCTGGATTGAATGTGGATTTTGAAATGTTATGGTCAAGCGAATCACCTTGTCAAACATATGTTTGGGATTTTGGAGATGGTTATTTATTAGAAACAAGTGATTTTGAAGTTGAGCATGAGTATTTAAATGCAGGTACTTATGAAATAAAAGTTTGGGATGGATTTAATAATGGATATATTCAAATAAGTGTAAGTCACTCAAACACTTGTGATATTCCAGAAGTAGCTGATTTTACCTTCTATACAAATAGCAACACAGCCCATTTTGATGCAAGTACGTCATCTAATTTATGCGCTGATATTATTTATGTTTGGGATTTTGGAGTGGGAGGTATTGTTGAAACAAGCTCACCATATATTTCACATACATATGAAGCCAATACATATACAGATGCATACTTAACTATTAAAGGTACCGATAGTTATATGTACAAATATATTCCTATCAATCCTGTATTACTTGAAATTGAACATTCTTATGTTCAAGATGAACTTGCCTTTAATTTTACTGCATTTGCTTCGGTTTTAAATCCAGAATTAATTGTTGATATAGGGTATGAGCTTTTAATACCAGAAAATGTAGAGCCACTAGCTCCACCTGTTGAAGCGTTTTCTTATCATTGGGACTTTGGTGATGGCAGTACAAGTGACGGTGAAATTGTCAGTCATAGTTATCAGTCAGAAGGTTATTATACCGTGACAATTGTTGCTACCAATTACTACACTCAGGAAGCCGTGACTAAACTATTTAATGTGTCTGCGTTTTTTGACCCCGAGCCGATTGAGATTAATGTTGATATACAAACGCAGATTTATGGATCTGGTGTGTATTTTAATGCAATTACCACAACTAATATTCAGCCGGGGCAACAAGATTTATTATATAACTGGGACTTTGGTGATGGGATAAGGCATTCTTTTTATAATATTACTGAGGAGTATCATACTTATACTGATGCTGGATCTTATACAGTGACTTTAACAATTATTGATTCGAACTCTGGTGCAACTACAGTGGAAGAGGTAACTATTGTTATTACTGAGTAGTTATTACTGAATTCAAAATCCACTTTTAGGGGAACTTAAAAGTGGATTTTTTTTTTTGAATTTTTGTTTGGATTTTTTCTATAATAGTTTAGTAGATTTACGTGAGAGTATAATTCGTCAATAAGGATGTAAAAAAACTAAATGTAGGTCACCGTTTACGGTGTTTTTTATAGAATCTAGTCAACATTCCTTTTTATTTTTATTTTATTATTGAATTTGATATGATTGATGTTAATTCCATAAATATATATTTTACACTGCTAAATAGAATAGTTGAGTATTTTGATGATTAAAAAGATTGGCGTATTAACCAGTGGCGGTGATTCACCTGGTATGAATGCCGCAGTGCGTGCAGTTGTTCGTGCAGGATTAAGTAAGAACATAGAGATGTATAGTATTCTAGATGGATATTTAGGCTTACATCAAAATCAAATAACCAAACTCGAGCGTCATGATGTCTCTGAGATTATTAATCGTGGTGGCACCACTTTAGGTACATCACGATTTGAAGGATTTAAACAAGAAAAAATTAGACTGGAGTGCATTAAAAACATCAAAAAAAATAACCTCGATGCGTTAGTTGTGATTGGTGGAGATGGCACTTTTAAGGGAGCCAGGGCACTAACTCAAATGGGTGTTAAATGTATTGCGCTGCCAGGGACCATCGATAATGATATTTCAGGAACCGATTATACAATTGGGTTTCAGACTGCCTTAAATACAGTAATTGAAGCTGTCGATCGCTTACGTGATACAGGTACCTCCCATAAACGCGTATCTATTGTAGAAATAATGGGGCGTCACTGTGGTGATTTAACCATGCAGGCTGCCATTGCTAGTGGTGCGGAATATGCTATCGTTCCAGAAAAAGAATTTGATGAAGCGCACTTAATTCAAGTTATCAAGCAGGGTGCCAAAAACGGCAAAAAACATGGCATCATTGCATTAACTGAAAATATTACTGATGCAGATGCATTAGCCAAACGTGTAGAAGCAAAAACTGGACTCGCAACAAAGGCAACCATTTTAGGTTTGATTCAACGCGGTGGGTCACCCTGTTCGTTTGATAGAATGTTGGCTAGTCAAATGGGGGCGTTTGCGGTTGAAATTTTGCTAAAGGGGATTCATGGAAGATGTGTAGGGGTTCAAAATAATAAAATGGTCCACCACGATATTATTGATGTCATTGATAATATGCAAAAACCATTTCGCGAAGATTTGTATGAATTGACTCAGATTTTGACTTAATATTCAAAAATCAAAAAATCAAAAATGTCAGATTGTTTAAAATAGCTCTGACTTTTATTTCCTTTTAAATTTGTGTAAACCTCGATGAGGGTTAATCAAATGTTAGAAAAAACATTATTCCAAAGTATCGTTAAACATACACCATTAGTCTCAATTGATTTAATTGTGCGTAATTCAAAAGGTCAAATATTATTAGGCAAACGAAATAATAAACCCGCAC
>JALJPK010000212.1 GCA_022968985.1 Pseudomonadales bacterium
TTAGTAGGGGTCCTGAGATTATGATGGAGTCTTGGTTCAAGAATCGACAGGTATTACTGTATCAAAAGCCGGTAGATTTCAGGAAGCAGCTGGATGGTCTGATGCAGCTGACGGCGTCTGAACTTGAAAAAGACCCCACGGATGGGACGGTGTATATATTTAGGAACAGGCAGAAAGACAAGCTGAAACTATTGGTTTGGGATCGGAATGGGTATTTTATGGGTTATAAAAGGCTGGAGAAGGGCCGTTTTAGTTTCCCATTAGATGAGGAAGGTCATGCTCAATTAAGCTTCAATGAGCTTGAGATGCTGATCTCAGGGATGCCAATAATTCGGATGAAGAAAAGGACCCAAAAAAGCAGTCACTTTTAGTGGCTAAATACCATATAAACATCATGAGTTTTTTTATGACTAACATGGTAATTTTTATGAGTGAATAAAACAGCAACAGAATTAACAGCCGAAAACACCCGTCTTAGGCAGCAAAACAATACCCTGGAAACAGAACTTCAACTTACGGAGTCCAAATACAAAGAGAAGCTGGCCTCTTGTAAAGAGGCGTACGAGAAAAAGGCTGAGGCCTATGAAAAGAAGGTTGAAGCGTACGAAAAGAAATCCGCAGACTACGATCTGGTAGTCCAAGCCTTTATGGCAAGTCAGAGAGATCGGTTTGGATCTAAAAGCGAACGATTTGTGGACGAATCCGGTCAGCAGATGCTTTTTGGCTCAGAAGAGCCTGATCCAGGTACAGACCCCGAAGATATCGAAGAGATCAAATACACCCGGAAACGACCTGGCAAACAGAAATGGGACATCAGCCACTTTCCTACCAGGGAAGTCATTATTCGGGTATCAGATGAAGACCGGGTGTGCATCTGTGGATGCAAAAAAGAGGTCATTCGATATAACGAGACATCTAGGCTAAATAGGATCCCCGCCAAAATGGAGGTCATTATCGAGAAGCGAGAGGTAGTGGCTTGTAGAAAGGGTTGTGAGGGATCGCCGAAGTCAGCACCAGCGCCTAAAAGAGCCATTCAGAAGTGTAAGGCGACAGAGTCGCTGTTAGCTTATATCGCTATATCAAAGGTACTCGATAGACAGCCGTTGTATCATTTGGAGCGAAAGATAAACCGTGAGCATCACTGGTTGATTGGCAGATCCACGATGTCTCGATGGATGTGTCAGTTATCTGAGAAATTGCAGCCTCTGATCAATTTGATGCAAGACCAATTGATTGGCTATGATATAGCCTCAATTGATGCGACCTCATTGCAAGTTCTCAGAGAGCCTGGTCGGCCACCAGAAAAGAAGTCAAATGTGTACTGTATTCGGGGCGGCCCGCCTGGGAAAGAGGTCACACTCTTTGAATACAATGCCTATTCCCACAGGGACTACATAGCGGATGTCTTTGAAGCGTTCCAAGGAACCATTCATGTGGATGCGCATCCTGAGTATGATACGGTCAATAAACGATCGGACATTACCCTGTCTCTGTGCCACTCCCATGCTAGGCGGAACTTTGAGAAGATCTACAAGGCAACAAAGAAAAAGGAAGGCCTGTCTAAAAAGGCGCTCCAGTTTTTCAAGAAGTTATATGCCATCGAGTCTGAGATTAGAAAAAAGGCACCTGATGAGCGCCAATCCATCCGAATGGCTAAAAGCAAGCCTATTTTAGATGAGTTCAAGATTTGGCTTGATGAAAAGAAACTGGAGACCTTGCCTAAGACACCTGTTGGTAAGTCTATTTCCTATTGCCTTAATCATTGGGATGGACTCAATGTTTATTTGAGTGATGGCCGACTTGAGATAGATAACAATGCCACTGAGAGGCAGATAAGACCTTTTGTGATAGCTAGAAAAAACTTCCTCTTTGCCTGTACTCAGAAAGGCGCTGATTCACTCGGTGTCCATTTTAGTCTCATCCTGACGGCTCTAAACCACGGTCTGGAACCTCAGCTCTATTACAAAACGGTTCTTGAAAAAATTCCTTTTTGCAATACAATTTCAGACTACGAAGAGCTTCTGCCTTGGAACTTTAAACCTTAGACACACTTTCAGTCATCATAGTGATGTTTCCATTTGCTAGCCTCAACACTCTGCAAATTCCGTTAAATACCGGACAGCGATTCCGTTAAGTCCCGGACACCCAAAACGGTAAATACCCGGACAGTGATTACGGTAAACTCCCGGACACTTTTAGTGGTGTAGCGTAATGGGGTCTAAAAAACTGCAGAGTCGGGAAAAAGAAGATAATAAAATCTCCAAAAACCAAAAAACATCGATAACTAACGAACCATAAAAAAGGGAGAGTTATCGATGAAACGAAGGAGATTAAGTATGCGAAGTATAAAAGAATTAATACGGCTAAAATACGAGGGGAAGTTGTCGGTAAGACAAATATCCCAAATATTGAGTGTGGGGAAGTCATCGGTCGGAGATTATTTGTCTCGATTTAGAGCGTCCGGATTAAGCTATCCGATTGACGATAACATTACTGAAGAAGAGCTAGAACAGCGGTTGTTTGATGAAGTGGGTAGGCCGAAGGGGATTCAAGAGACGATCGATTTTGACTACTTGGATGCTGAGCTACGCAGACCGAACGTAACATTACAGTTGCTATGGGAGGAATATAAGCAGGAGAACGAGTCAGGATACCAGTACAGCTGGTATTGCGAATTATATAGGGAGCACCAAAAGAAGAAGTCTGTGAGTATGAGACAGGTTCACAAATATGGGGAAAAGGGGTTTTGTGATTTTGGCACTGGTCTTCGGATTTATGATGCTCAAACCAAAAACTGGAAGGATACCCATCTATTTGTTTTTGTGTGGGGCGCATCAAATTATACGTATGCCGAAGCGACATTCTCAGAAAAGACGCGAGACTGGATTAAAGGGAATGTTAATGCGATACACTTCAGTGGCTGCGTGCCAAAAGCCATTGTTCCTGATCAGCCTAAATCAGTCGTAAGTCAGTCATGCCACTATGATCCGGGGATTAATCCAACATTTATCGAATTCTCTGAGCACTATCAAACGCATATTTTTCCAGCTCGTCCAGGAAAGCCAAAAGATAAGTCTAAAGCTGAGCTAGGGGTAAAGATCGCAAAGCGATGGATACTTGCAAAGCTGAGAAATCGTGTGTTCTACTCACTGGGCGAACTCAATGAAGCCATTGATGAGCTACAGGATCAACTCAATGCAAAACCCATGAAAAAGTATAAAAAGAGCAGACAGGAACTATTCGACCTTTGGGACAAGCCTTATGCTTTGAGCGTGCCCGATCACCGTTATGAAGTCTCTGAATGGAAAGTAGTGAGCGTAAATATTGATCACCATATTGAGTTTGACGATCACTATTATTCGGTTCCATATATCCTAATTAGACGCCGTCTGGAAGTACGCGCAACATCGACCTTAATTGAGGTATTCAATAAGACGAAACGTGTTGCTACGCATCAGCGGTCTTTTGCAAATAACACGTATACGACGTTAGTGGAACACCGCCCTCCATCGCATCAAAAGTTCTTGGAATGGACGCCAGAAAGAATTTTGGAATGGGCAACTAAATACGGCAGTCACGTTGAAGATCTAATTCAAACAATACTGGCCAGTCGCCGTTATCCAGAACAGGCATACCGCACATGCTTGGGGATTATTCGACTCGAAAAGCGCTTTTCAAAAGAGCGCCTTAACATGGCATGCAAGCGTGCTCTAGAGTACAAGATCTACACATACAGTGGGGTAAAGAATGTTTTGTTAAAGGGATTAGATCTCTCAACTCCTGCCTGGGAAGAGACTCTGTCGAGCCCAAGTCTTCAACACGATAATGTTAGAGGCTCTACCTATTTCCTGTCGTCTGAAAAAGAGATAACAGTTGATCGTTTCGAGTCAAGCCGCAAGGGCGTTGACTCTACACTCACCAACTGTTCTTTTCCGTTTTATGATTTTTCACAAAACCTTAATCTAAAAAAATAGGAGATTTCTATGTCAACTAAATCAACCGTTCAGAAACTCAATGAATTGAAGCTATTTGGGCTCTCTAAATCCTTTGAAGATCGAATCATTCGACCTGACCATAAAGATCTTTCTTTTGAGGACTTTTTAAACCTCCTCATCGAAGATGAAGCCCTCTTTCGTCAAAATAAACGTCAAAAGCGCCTTGTTTCTCAAGCTAAATTAAAATACCCTTCGGCTTGCTTTCAAGATATCGATTATACGCACAAAAGAGGGCTACTCAAAACGAAAGTGCTTAACCTTCAAACTACCGATTGGATTACCAAAACTCAAAATATTTTGATCACCGGCCCAACTGGTGTTGGCAAAAGTTTCTTGGCGTGCGCCTTCGGGGTTTGGGCCTGCCACAATGGGTTTTCTACCTATTACTTTAGGTGGCCAAGGCTTCTGGGTGATATCTTGGCTTCAAAAGGGGAGGGCAACTATCTCAAGCATTTAAACAAATTAGCCAAGGTTCGACTTCTTATCATTGATGACTTTGGGCTTTCCCCTTTGTCCGACTCGGACAGAAAGGACTTGCTTGAAATTATTGAAGACCGTTACTTAACCGGCTCTACCATTATTACAAGCCAGCTCCCTTTGAAAAATTGGCATCAATACATTAACGACCCTACTCTTGCTGATGCCGTTTGCGATAGGATCTTTCATCTTGCTAATAAATTTGAATTAAGGGGGGATTCATTGAGGAAAAATCCAACTTTATTGGATTGATCTCGGACACTTGTGTTATTTTTAACTTGTTGAGATTTTGCTTCTTTCTCTACTGTCCGCGTTCACCGTTTTGGGTGTCCGGCTCCAACGGAATATGCACAGTCATCATAGTGATGTTTCCATTTGCTAGCCTCAACACTCCAATCTATACGTTTTCTCATTGAATTCAACTCCTTTGAACTCAATCCTACAGACTCAATCCTACAGACTCAATTAAAGGCTTGTTAGT
>JALJPK010000213.1 GCA_022968985.1 Pseudomonadales bacterium
GATGATATTTCACGGTATTGATTTTGTGCCGGTAACCATACTTCTAAATCGTAGGTTTTGTATGCACTAAAACCAGTATCGCCACCACATAAAATAACTTTACGATATGGCAAATCTAAAAGTTTTAAAATATTCTCAGCGTCGCCAACTAAGCGCTCTAACGCTGCGTCAGATTCTTCAGGCTTAACAATGTGTAATAATTCTACTTTTTCAAACTGATGCTGACGAATCATGCCACGTGTATCACGACCATAACTGCCTGCTTCTGATCTGAAACAAGGTGAATGACATACATATTGAATGGGTAATTCTTCATTCTTTAAAATCTTGCCACGTACCATATTGGTTACGGGTACTTCAGCCGTTGGGATCAAATAATATTCTTGCTCGCCTTCAATTTTAAATAAGTCTTCAGCAAATTTTGGCAACTGGCCCGTACCCATTAATGAATCGGCATTCACCATGTATGGAACATAAATTTCATTGTAACCATGTTCGTTAATGTGGGTATTTAACATAAACTGAATTAATGCACGGTGTATTTTTGCTATGTTACCTGTCATTACAGAAAAACGACTACCGGTTATTTTTGCAGCCGATTCGAAATCTAATCCGCCATGTTTCTCGCCTAAATCAACGTGATCTAATACATCAAAATCAAACTCTTTTGGTGTACCCCATTTTAATATTTCTTGGTTGTCGTCTTCTGTTTTACCAAAAGGCACCACATCAGCTGGAATATTTGGAATTTCATTTAAGAACACATCAAATTTTGTCTGAATGTCTTTTAGTACTTCTTCTTTTGCAACAAGCTGTTCACTGATTTTTTTTATTTCATCGGCTATTTGGGCTTTTGCTTGATCAGGTGACATGCCGTCTTTAATTAACATTCCCACTTGTTTGGATTGACGTTTTTTTTCAGCTTGCAGGCCTTCAGTTTCTACCTGTACGGTTTTACGTTGTGCTTCTAATTCATTAAATCCGGCAACGTCTAAAACAAAGTGTTTTTTCTTTAATAAATCCGCAATGCCTTGTGGGTCTTTACGAATCAGTTTTACGTCTAACATGTTAATTCCTGTCAATAATTACTAATTAAAGTTGGAGAACTATTTTTTTGTTCTTAAAATAGTTAAACAACTTTAAAAGTTAAAAGTTAAATAGTTATAAAAATTTGTTTACCAATCCACACACCCACCATTAAGGCCAGAATGCTGACTATCAGGGTTGAGAATACATACAAACCCCAATTTAGAATTTGACCTTGATCCAGCATTTTAAATGCATCAAGGGAAAAACTCGAATACGTTGTAAATGCGCCTAAAAACCCAACCATACAAAATTGGCGAGCGGCGACTAATGTTTCACTTGTTGAGGTTAATGCGCTGTATTTTAAATCAAATAATACAAAAACCAAACCCATTATGAAACAACCGACTGTATTTATTAAAAAAGTGCCCGAATATAGACCAAATGGTAACCAAGATTTAAACACTAATGTGCCAATGCCAAATCGGGTTAACGCACCAAATGCCCCACCAAAGGCTATCGCTAATAATTGAATCATCATATTTTCACCTTTTCTGATACTTGACTCATACCTTACTCATACCGTTTGTTAGGACTTTGTTGGTCTAATTGTTTTAACCAATCGAGTTTTTGTTTGAGTTTTATTTCTAATCCACGATCCACTGGTTTATAAAATACGTCGTCTTTTATATCTTGCGGCAAGTAGTTTTCACCTGCGCTGTATGCGTGTTCTTCGTCATGACTGTAACGATACTGCGCCCCATAATCTAAATCTTGCATTAATTTAGTGGGTGCATTTCGAATATGGATCGGTACGTCGTAATCGGGTTGCTCTTTAATTTGTTTGCGCACTTGATTATACGCATTATAAACGGCATTGCTTTTGGGTGCACAGGATAAATAAATAATGGCTTGTGCAATAGCCAACTCCCCTTCTGGACTACCTAAGCGTGTTTGTACATCCCAAGCGCTCATGGCTAGATTTAAACCACGCGGATCGGCGTTACCGATGTCCTCACTTGCCATTCGCACAACACGCCTTGCGATATACACAGGATCACAACCGCCATCTAACATTCTGCAAAACCAATATAACGCGCCGTCTGGAGATGAGCCACGTACCGATTTATGTAATGCCGATATTTGATCGTAGAATCGATCGCCTTTTTGATCAAAACGTTTTGGCGCATGCTCCAATAACAAGGTGATTTCTTTTTCATCAACCACATCATTTGAATCACAGGCTAATTCTAATAAATTGAGTGCACGCCGAGCATCACCATCTACTGTCATTGCAATTAACTCAATTGCTTTTAAGCTGACTTTTTTTGATTTTATTTGTTTGTCGTTTAATGCTCGTTGTAAAAGTTTGATTAAATCGTCACTTTGTAGTGCTTGTAAAACGTACACCCGGGCACGGGACAATAATGCGGAGTTTAATTCAAAGCTGGGGTTTTCGGTGGTGGCACCTATAAATACAAAGGTGCCCGCTTCAACATGAGGTAAAAATGCATCTTGCTGCGCTTTATTAAAACGATGCACTTCGTCTACAAACAAAATGGTTTTATGACCTTGCTGTAAACGCATACGCGCTTGTTCAACGGCTTCTTTTATTTCTTTTACACCAGCGAGTACCGCACTAATACTATGAAAAAAACAGTTAGATTGTTTGGCAAATAATTTAGCCAATGTGGTTTTACCCACCCCAGGTGGGCCCCATAAAATCATAGAATGGATTTTATCTTGGGTTAACGCTTTGTATAAAGGTTTATCGCTTGCAAGAATATGTTGTTGGCCTACATATTCATCAAGTGACTTTGCGCGCATTCGCTCAGCTAGTGGCGCAAATTCATTAGTTGTTTTAAACAAATCCATTATTAACAAAAAACCTTATAAAAATTTCTGTAAATAACGTTGCAAAAAAAAACGGATACAACGTTGTTAGCATTAGTGACATTTAACTTTGTTTTTAAACTTTTTCATTACATGGTGTCATTAAAATCTGTCATTAAAAGTTGTCATCAAAAAGTGTATTATCGTAAACATCCACACCTTCAGGAATCGCTAATTCAAATTCACTATCTTTTATAGGTTGGTTAATAACCATATCACTAAATTCAAGGATTGTGGCTTGTTCCAAATCCGATTGAATACGAATATTATTTAACTTATTGTCTACAAAACTGATTGTAATTTGTGCGATTCCAAACTCATCATTATGGGGTACAAATGAGAAAACCGACTCATCACCATATCGATCGGCATGTATTTTATAGTCGTTTAACAATGTTTGAGTTTGAGTGCTTTGTAATAACTGCATCATTTGATTATTTTTATCATTCACTTTCTCAATATTGACTTCTTCTAAATCAACGTCGTATTTCCACACTTTTTCACCATTTGACAATGTATATTCAGCATAAGGTGACTCAACAACCCAAGCGTATTTACCTGGTTTTTTCACTTTAAACACACCAGAAGTTTGTGTGCTTGATATACGATTATTACTCACACTAAGCTGATTAAAATTGGCTTGTAAAGTTTGCATTTCGCTGAGTATATCTATAAACAGTTGTGTGTCTTTTTGTTGTTTATCAATATCGTTAATCGGTTTAATAAGTTCTACTTTTGATTGTTGCTGATTAATGATTGGAGCATCGATCTCTATTCTAGTACCTTCGTTTAATGCAATACTTTCGATCATCTTAGTGCCCCCAATCATCTGAGTGTCTTCTACACTAGAAACTGAGAATGTTGATAAAACACTTAACGGCAAACAAACTGCTAATACTAACGATAATTTTTTCATAATTTTTCCGGTATATTTTTAATAATTTTATTATTAGGTCATGCCTATAATAATCACTTTAATTTGAATATTAACTGAATAATGTTTGTATTTTTAAAATTCAACAGGCGCAGGCGCTAATACTTCTCGTGAGCCATTTTTACCAGGGCTCGATACAACACCGGCTGCTTCCATGGCTTCCACCAAATTAGCCGCTCGGTTATATCCAATTCGTAACTTACGCTGCACTGAGGATATTGACGCTTTTCTTGTAGTGGTTACAAACTCGATGGCGGCATCAAATAATGCATCTGATTCAGGATCATTTGATTTTTCTGGTGCGTCTATGCCCGCCACATTTAACTGGCTTTCGGCATCACCAGCTAAAATTTCTTCAATATATTTGGGGGTTCCGCGTTTTTTCCAGTCATCCACAATACGATGCACTTCATCGTCATCTACAAACGCACCATGCACACGCATAGGTAAACCTGAACCTGGTGGTAGATACAACATATCGCCATGCCCTAATAATTGCTCAGCACCACCTTGATCTAAAATAGTTCGTGAATCAATTTTACTCGAAACCTGAAACGCCATTCTTGTAGGTACGTTGGCTTTAATTAAACCTGTAATCACATCAACGGATGGGCGTTGGGTGGCAAGTATTAAGTGAATACCCGCCGCTCGAGCTTTTTGTGCAATTCGCGCAATTAACTCTTCTACTTTTTTACCCACCACCATCATCATGTCGGCAAACTCATCGATCACAATCACAATAGCGGGCAGTTTTTCTAATGCCGGATGTACCGATCCATCAATATGTTGTGCTGGGTCCCAAGTAGGATCTAGAATCGGTTCGCCGATTTTAATGGCTTCTAATATTTTTTTATTCAGACCAGCCATATTACGCACACCCATTTTTGACATGAGTTTATAACGACGCTCCATTTCACCCACCGCCCAACGCAGACCATTTGCAGCGTCTTTCATATCAGTAATAACAGGAGTTAATAAGTGTGGAATACCTTCGTAAACAGCCAATTCCAACATTTTTGGATCCACAAGAATTAAACGTAAATCTTCGGGGGTCGATTTATATAATAAAGAACAAAGCATTGTATT
>JALJPK010000214.1 GCA_022968985.1 Pseudomonadales bacterium
GTCACTGGCTGGTGTTAAGAGTGTTTCAGTACTAAATGAGTTTTCACATCAAGGCTATGTATTAGAAGGCGGCAAAGATCTCTGTATGGAATATGGGGAAATACCTCAAGACAAAAATACTATTTTCTTACTGGGTAATACTCATAGCAATTAACGTAATTTTATAAACATGATTAAAGAGGGCGGTAAAATTACTGCGTTTGGGCTACAAGTGCATTATCTATCGTACTTTAGGGAAGGCTTTTTGCATCGTGAATTTCATTTCGTTGATTATGGGAGCCTGCGGATTAAGTGATTTGTGGCCTTACTGCGGATGTTGGGATGTTGATAAAATATTGAATTCGGATGCGTGGATGAGCCAGTATTTGAAGCGCTGTTTAATGCTTATATGCAAGAATATGCCCATTCGTTTGCTGCATAATTAGGGATTAGAATTAAAAGGGATTGAGGTCAGGTATTGTTTTTCACATTATCTATATACTATGAGTAAGGGGAAAGGTTTGACCATTTTTTTATGGATATACGAGCAGTGTTTCGACACTATTCTCATTAAACTTATTAGATGGGATTGTTCCGTATTCCTCCATGAATTCAGTTGCGGTAAATTAAGTTATTTATTAAATTTCAGGGTAAATATCGAATTATTAAATAATAATCAAAACATGATAGGCAGAATAGTTCCGTGTTTAAATACGGGAAGTTTCCGCTTAATAAAACTGTTGGGAAAACGCGTGAAGCACCAATACATATTGGAGAGTGAGTAGTGAAGTTACCCCGAATTGCTGAGGAGATATCGGACACGATAAAGATCTTCGACATAGAGAAAGGCGCTGATGTTCAGCTCAAAAGAATTGACTTCGTTGGCATTGTAGAGAATGGTCGCCCTGTATCAGTCGAGAATGCCGATTTTGTTAATTGCTTATTTTCTTATGAAGCGATTAGATATGTAAACTTTCATTCGTGCACATTCACTGAGTGCCAGTTTAATGGTGCAAAAATTGAAAATTGTGAGTTTCATCAATGTACGTTTGTGGAGTCTATATTCTATAAGACATCAATTCATAATACATATCTAGATCCTAAGTCATTTAAATTTTCATCTAAGTGGAAGAAACACTGGCCAAATGTTAACGCATGGTGGTTTCAGTCATTATACCGCAATGCGAAGGATATACATCAAGAACCATTTGCGAGGTCGGCTGACCGCTCATATCAGTTTTACAGGCGCTATGAGTATTTGAATGGTAGAAAGAAAAAGCCCTTTAGATTTTTTATTGGCTGGCTCTATGCTGTCCTTTTGGGTTACGGGTATGGGGTTTTGAACTCTCTGATAAGCACCTGTGTTTTTATTTCGCTATTTGCTGTATTAATGCAAAATCGTACGAGCCATAGTACTTCACACTTGCAGGAGCCAGCTGGCTTTGTAGAGCATATCTATTTTGCTGTCGTATCTTTTACTACGGTGGGTTATGGTGAGGTGACTGCCATTCATTCAAATATGGCGCTCGTAATTACTACAATTTTTCTATTTCTATCCTTTGTCTGGGGCTCGCTTGTAACCGCAGTTATTGTTAAACGGCTTGTGCAATAGATGAGTTATCTAATCCTGCAGTGTGGCTCAGTAGCCAGAGGAGACTCAAACAGTCAAAGTGACATTGATTTCATTTGCATACATGAAGGTTCAGGCATCCCTATATGTGGGCTAAAAAAGAAGTATGAAGATATTACTTTCTACTCAGTAGAGACCCTTCTTCGCATGAAGTGCAAAGGTGCGCTGTTCATAACTCACTTAGATTTAGATGGACAGATTCTTGATGGTGACGTTCAGTTACGCTCCGTGGTTTCTGGATTTCGGCCAGCAAAGTTTCACCTCCAAGAATCGATAAAGGCTTCATCCCGATTTCTAGAAAACCTCTACTGGTATCCCGACTCGGACTTTGGGAAATTATGGTTGTTTGATGTTCTTTACGTTTTTTTGAGAAATATTATTTATTGCCATAATGCATTGAATCATGATTATAAATTTGGGTTTGTCGATGCAATCAGAGCCTTCGGGTTAAATCAAGAACAGGAGGCTATATTACTTCAGGTTAGGGAAGGTAAATATCTATTTAGGCATGATCTGGGGCAGCAGGAACCGATCCACCCGCCATACGTGGAGATGAATAATCTCGAAAGGTTAGTAGGATTGATTTGTGGATTACCGGTCATACTGAAAAATGGTGGTGTCACAGAGTGGAATGGCGTTTGGAGACAAGGCTATTGTGGTGAGAGAATGTTTGAGAGAGCAATTATTAATAGGGAGGTTCCGGATAATGGTTTTCGAGAATTGCTTAAAAACCATAACTATAATCGTCGATCGTTTACTAGTGAAATAAAGCAACGTATAGCCGTCGCTCAACAAGTCCATGCAGCCGACCCACTTTCCGCTGCTCCATCGGCTTCGCTCCAATCGATCGGCTGATGGGAGGCGTTAGAGGTCATTCAATAATAGAGGGAAGAAAATGGTAATTTCAGGAATATTTTTAAAAGCGAATGAAGTAAGATTGGTTACGCTTACTGGATCAAGAGACACTCACACATTGGTTGCTCCAAAGTTCAATAAGCTGTCACTTCCTAAGAACCCGACACAAGACGATGTAGATATTTTCTCTCAAGCTTTCAAGGCTTATTGTGCTGATAACAGTGTTGATAAAGTGATTATAAATAGACGTGCTACAGCTGGACAAGGTGCAGGAGGAGCGGGTACATTCCTAATTGAAGGGGTACTTTTAGCCATATCTCCAGCACAAATTGAGTTCGTTCATCCTGCAACTGTTAGGGCAACTGAGAAACGTGAAGGAGGTAAAAAGATACATAAACCAAAGACCGTTGATTTAGGGAAAGCTTATGATTTTGGCTTCGAAGGGTTGATTTAGGAAATGGCAATTGATATTGAATCTTTACCCAGTGAAGCAAAAAAAGCATTGCAGCAGTTTAATGAATTTCAACTGGCAGAATTTAATGATTCAGGTGCGAATGGTTATGTAATGATCGGCAGGCATGATCTTCTTCGAAAGGATGTAGCGATAAAAATATATTTTCATGAAGAAAATGAAGTGGATCAAGAGCCTGCGATAATTGCCACCCTCAATCATGAAAATATATTGAAAGTCTTTGATGCTAGAAAAGTCGACGAGTGCTGCTCATTTTATATGATGCAGGCTGCAAACAATGGTGATCTGTTCAGTTTTCAAAAGCGCTATCACTTATCTCTTGATCTGAGCTATAAGCTACTTTGCCAACTCCTTTCTGGTTTATCTGCAATGCACTGTCAAGAGAAAAAATTGGTACATAGAGACTTAAAACCAGAAAACCTGCTAGTTCATGATGATAAACTTGTTATTGCTGATTTTGGTTCGGTTCGTAAAATAGATGACGCTACAGGTAAAGCCCCTGCATCAAAACACAGTATTCTTTATAGACCACCCGAAGCGTTCGGTGATAATGCTTTTTTTGATTTTTCTTCTGATGTATATCAATCTGGAATAATCGGCTACTTGTTGTTTGGAGGTTCTCTAAGTAATGATCTTTTGTCACATCTCAGTAAAAGAGAATTAAAAGAACTTGATCGAGTAAAGAAAACTGGGGGCGACTATGAAATTTCTAAATATGTTGACTCATGTATTGAAAAGAAAGCCAAATCTGGAAAACTTCTGGACTGGAGTAGTATCCCTTTTTATGTACCCAAAAAAGTAATAAAAGCAGTAAAGAAAGCTGTTGTTAATCGAGATAAGCGATATACAAATGTGAGTGAGTTTTTGTCTGAACTTGCTAAGGTTAGAGCTGGCCTACCTGACTGGATTGCCAACAAAGATGGTTATCAGCTACGTGATTGGAAAGGCAATGATTATTTGTTACTAGAGTCAGGTGAACAGATAATATTGAAAAAACGAAGGCAT
This sequence comes from Pseudomonadales bacterium, assembly GCA_022968985.1. Lineage (GTDB taxonomy): Bacteria > Pseudomonadota > Gammaproteobacteria > Pseudomonadales > Natronospirillaceae > Marinicellulosiphila. Next base: position 3,942 of record JALJPK010000214.1, read on the forward strand.
AAGGCAAACCAATTTAGGGTTGACAACAGCGTAAAAGCTCAAGATTTTGATACTGCACATCTGCAACTAAAAAGAAAAGTTGGGCTACCGTAGCCCGGAACTAGCGTCGGTTGTCGGAACTCCTTTCCTCTCTCTTGAGTCGACCGTATACTGCGACACTTGAACTAAGTCTATGTGATTAAGGAGATCCTATGTGTGTGAAAAGCGGAGTCGGATCTTGATTTTGTCTTGTCCTTTTACCTGGAACAAGACCTGCCCCATATTTCGTTAATACGAAAAAGTGAATAAATTATCGATCATTATAGTTATTTATTTACGGTGCTTTAATTATTTAAATTTATCCTGCTTATCAGCCCTTTATCCGTCAGCACATGCTCCACACTCTCAACCCCCCACTTCTGCCCAATAATTTGCTCCTTAAAGCCGGTAAGCATCACCGGCATTTCGGGCATTGCATCTGGATTACCCACCGTTAGAGCCACACTAAAACTGGCCTGATGTCGGTTTAGTTGTTTCCATTCTGCTTTCGCTGCCTCTGTCGCCTGCTGCTCACTGGGATAAGTGCTGCGCAGTACCTTGGGGTTTTCATCACTACCGGCCAGCACGGTTTTATGCTTGGCGTATTTCTTATCGTTCCAGTAACTT
>JALJPK010000215.1 GCA_022968985.1 Pseudomonadales bacterium
ATATTATCGTTTAAAAATTTAGAGAACATTGCAATAAGTTATTCAAAAGGACATGATGCAAAAGTGTTATACCCTAAATCATTAACCCCTAACACACCACGTTATACAATAATCACTGAAACGTTATACAGTTCGGACGATCAATTAGGCAGAGTAATCTATGAACTGTATCCCAGCGAAATTGACTTAATGTCATGCGCGATGATCACCAATCAAATTGCTTCTACTATGCGCATTATTCAAAAAAATTGAATTATTGGTTTCGGATTTAGAATCAAAAAAGAAATTAGCTGAAGAAGCTGTTATCGCTAAAGGACATTTTTTAGCAACTATGAGTCATGAAATAAGAACCCCCATGAATGGAGTAATTGGTGTCACTGAATTATTAAAAGATACCCCATTAAATATCCAACAAAAAGATTACATAGAAATTATACAATCCTCATCGAATTCATTACTCAACATTATTAGTGATATATTAGACTTCTCGAAAATAGAAGAAGGCAAGTTAAGCATCGAACACATTGAGTTTGACTTAAATAAACTATGTAATGAAGTTATCTCTGTTTTTTCATTTAACTCAAAACAAAATGATATTACTTTAATCTTAGATATAAAAAAATCAGTCCCCACAATAATAAAATCGGACCCCACCCGATTAAGACAAATATTAATTAATTTAATTGGCAATGCTTTTAAATTTACTGAACATGGATCTATCACACTTACGATTGAATTATTACCTCCACCGCATTTAAATATTCATGATAAAAAGGATTTATTACGATTTTTAATCATTGATACAGGTATTGGTATTTCTAAACAAAACATTGAAAATTTATTTGGTGCATTTAACCAAGCTGATAGCAGCATCACTCGAAAATTTGGTGGTACTGGCCTAGGTTTGAGTATTTCAAAATCGTTATCGGAATTAATGGGAGGGGATATAGGGGTCAATTCTAATTTAAATCATGGTTCAACATTTTGGTTTACAATATTAAGTCGATCCGATATAAAACAGATGATGCCCAAAGTTAAAAAAATACACAGCAATAAACATCGATCATTTATTGGCAAACAGATTCTGGTAGCCGAAGATAATAAAGTCAATCAAATTGTAATAAAAGGAATGATACAAAAATTAGGTGCTACTGTAACAATTGTTGAAAATGGTCAAGATGCATTTGTTATCTATCAAGAGTTTATTGATAAATTTGATTTAATTGTGATGGATTTTGAAATGCCAATTTTAGATGGTGCAAATTCCACCAGAAAAATTAGAGCATTTGAAAATATTATTAACACAGAAAACAACTCAGAAATAAACATACCCATAATCGCCATCACAGCACATGCAATGCAAGAACACCGAGATATTTGTTTACATGCAGGCATGAATGATCATTTAAGCAAACCTATTGATATGGAAATATTAACCAATACTTTTAATAAATATTTATAAACCAAAAAAACCATCTCAATGTATTTATATTCATAATTTAAAATCTTATATAAACAACTTCCGAACCATTTTTAGTACAATCTATTTTGTAAATATTCAGTTAACAATTCTATTTAATATCGTTAGATGAAAAAGTCTACCACTACATTGTGTAGCTTCGACTTAAACAATCTTTTTTATAACGATGATAAATTAATCTTTAGACAGTGTTAGTATTCAAGCACATACAGAACCGAATTTAGGTAACTTGTATTGTATCGAATTCAGATGATCAGGATTAAACAAGATAGGCTATTATTTGCTAAATATATTTTAATTATGAAGTATATTCCTAAGACTTCTATGGACTACTAAGGGCTATTTTTAATCTACGTATAAAAACATGGCAACTAATTAACGTTTAAAGCCACCCTGTTTTTATTGTATAGTTATTGGACACAAACTAAATAGTCATTATCTTTAACAGCGATCTTAAATACTAAATATTAGATTCTGTTTAACATCTTTTAATACAATACCCTGTTTTAATAATAGTTTTTGCAGTTTCTTTTGTAGAATCTTTTGTTCACTCATATTTTTATCTAATGATTCTTGATCTTCAAAATAACAGGTTACTAATAAACTGCCAGGAAACAAATCAAACGCAACAGTATGTTCTAATTTTGTATAACCGTCTAATTCTTCAGCTGCAAAATCGTTAAGGGTTTTAAGTGCGCCAAGTAACTTGTCATTCATTCTTCGAACGGTTTTAGACATTTTCATAAGGTATTTTTCTGCTGGGATGGGATTATCCAAGATTATAGCATAATCTGTGTTTTTAAGATCACAAAGGACAAGTTAACAGGGTAAATAATCAGAGAACAAAAAATACAAATAAGCACTTTTTAAAATCGACTTTTGTATAGGATAATAACAATAAACCTATTCTAATTAGTGATTACACTATTAAATGGCATTAGAGTAAAACAAGCTCAGCCAATTCAAATGCTATTACTTGCATATTTCGATTGGTTTCTGCTTCAACATTACTTAAAACAATAATATTCAAGTCTTCGTTAATATGATGTTTTATTATTGAGGAGAAACTACCAATCTGTCCATTGTGCCCTATCACTTTTCCACCCTTAAATTCTGTTAACTCTAAAGCACAACCATATTCTGAATTTAGTGCAGTGGGTGTTTTTATGATATTTAGACTTTTTTCAGCTAATAATTCACCCGCAAGCAATGCTTTATTCCACAGGTAAAGGTCCTCAACATTTGAATATAAATTGCCGCTTGCAAAAGCAAGACTCATATCAAAGTAATTTTCTGCGACAACAATATCTCCTATCTGTTCATAACCATAAGCTCGATTAGGAATTACTAAATCGTTTTGATACACTCCGGTATTATTCATAGATAATACATCAAAAATATTCTTTTTTAGGAATGTTACATAATCCAATTTAGATACTAATTCAATCAACATACCTAACAATACATAACCCGTTGCACAGTAATTAAACTTTGTACCAGGCACAGAATCTAACGGTTTATTAATTAGCATTTTGATAATATCTAATGGTTGATGAAAACACTTACCCTGTTTATTCCAGTCGACAAGACCCACATAATCGACAATACCAGATGTATGGGTCAATAATTGAATAATAGACACTTGCTTCCAGGCAGCGGGAAGCTTAGGCATATAATCGAGTAACTTATTATTAACATTTAACAGCCCCCTATCACAAAGAATCAATATAGCTGTTGCAGTGAATTGTTTACTGATAGAACCTATATTAAATACAGTTTTCGAAGTATTGTTTATTGAATGTTCAAAATTTGCATAACCTTCAGCAGAACTACAGATAACATTACCTTTATGTGCAACTAACACAGAACCACAAAATTGATTTTTACTATGCAGAGTATGTAAGTATTTTTTGATGTCATTCATTTATTAGTATCCACTATATTATTTTTTTGGGCCAACACTTTATTTCAATAAAGCTAATCTTTCTTTAAAACTAGAGTATCATTAATTGATTTTTACTGTGTAGATCATGTAAGTATTTTTTAATGTCATTCATTTATTTGTATCCACTATATTATTTTTTTGTAAGCCAACGCTTTATTTCAACAAAGTTAATCCGTCTTTAAAACTAGAGTATCATTAATTGATTTTCACAGTGAAGTTTATGTTGATATTTATTAATGTCATTCATTTTTCCCTTCCAGTATATTATTATTGTAATCAATGCTTTATTTCGACAAACATAATTCATCCTTAAAAAATTGGGATGTTTTTAAAATACATGACTGAATCCAAATGAACTATTTATCAGTGATAATAGTTATTTAATAATTCAAGATTGTTTTTTGCTAATGCTTACAACATTAATTGAGGAAAGAGTCCGGTCTTATATCGTATTTTAGTTGTTTGATCGAATTTATAATCTATAATCCATATTATCTAACAATAGCGGAGTAAAAATGAAAACAACTTTATTTATAATCTTAACGGCTTTAACCCTACCAAGTTTTGCAGCAGATAAATATATTTGCACAAGTGCAGAAGTAATACGAACCATCGAAGTTTTATATACAACAGCTGATAACAAGGTGCCTTGTAATGTGCAATATACCAAACCGCAAAGCACTCAAATATTGTGGAGTGCTCAAAACCAGGTGGGTTATTGTGAAACTAAAGCGTTAGAGTTTGCGGACAAATTAACAGGTTTTGGCTGGTCTTGTACTGATGTTATAGCCGACACAGTAGAAACAATGAAAGATGTTGAAGCAGTTGAAGCAGTTGAAGCAGTTGAAGCAGTTGAAGCAGTTGAAGCAGTTGAAGCAGTTGAAGCAGTTGAAGATGTTACAGAACAAAATTTTGAAGTCACACCTTTAGATCAAAAAAATCCCTCTTTGTATATCAAATCTCAATAACCGTTTAAACTTTTTACTTCAGTTGGCAGTGTTTTATTGTCAATTGAAGTATCATTTTAATGCTTATGTATCTTATGTAACTCCCTCCAAGACTTAGGCTTTAATACAAATCATAGAATAAGCCCCCCCATTATTAATGAGTTAATTGTCAGGATATATTTTATTTCATTGTGTGCTACACGTATAACTAATTAAATTTAGAAAGTTTTCGTACCCATTAAACATATTTATAAATGGTTAACTGCAACAACAATTTAAAACATAACCAATTATAAATAAGAAGTGAGAGTTATAAACATCCCTTGTTTTTATCCGTTATGCCTGCTGTACCTGCGGGAAATATAAAATCAGTCTATTTATCAATGGGCCTACACAGGAATGGACTTACCATCCCTATAATATTTTAATGAAATATAAATTAAAATCGATAAAATATTTCTATGGATAATCCTTTTACATTTACTGACTAATAATAAACACTCCTTATCTTATTTAT
>JALJPK010000216.1 GCA_022968985.1 Pseudomonadales bacterium
CATCCATGTAAAAATACATGTGCTACTTCCGTGTAGGAAAATCGATATGTACTTTAAATTCGAATGATTAAAATAATTTATTGCTTCATCAAATAGCACCTTTGCCATAGCATCAATAAAGTCTATTTTTTTATTTCCAACCGATATACGGTAGTCACCTTCACTCAAAATTTTAAACATTTCTTTTCTTACCCTGTTATGGATAGACATTCCCTTACCACCAAATTTTGGAGGTTTTCCGCCTTTTGTTTTTTCAACACGAATAACTTTTTTATCAGAATCAACATCAATGACTTTCCACCTACGACCACTAAATATTATATGTTGTCCTTCCATAACTAGAGAGTCTACTGGTAAAGTTCCCAATGACTTATTGCCCACCAAAACTCTATATTCTTCCGGTGTTTTAAATACAGCATAAAAAGAATAGTGACTTACTAGACGTTCTCCTAAAACGCCTAAAACCAATTCGCCACTAGAAAGCTGAGTTAAAAGTTCCGATTTTCCCATATGGCTCAATAATATTTTAAAATGTTGAATAGATGTATGTTGAAATGGTCCTTTTTTACAGAGCAACTCAAAAATCTGATCTGCTCTTACTCCTCCCCATTGAGCAATAGTTGCAAGAACTTGATGAAGCAATGTAGAAAAATGCATTAAGCTACTATCTGCTGGCTCAAACCATTTACTTTCAATTAATAGTCTAATCATCGCTAACGATTGAATTAATTCCAGGCGCAAGCAATCAACTATATTCGAGTTTTTACCTAGCTCATTTTCCGCGATTAACATTCGGAGAATAGAAGGAGAACCTCTTCTTCCTGAGCGACCCATCCGCTGACGTAAGCTAGATACAGAATGAGGAGCAGTAACTTGTACAACAGAATTTACTTTCCCTATATCAATGCCTAGCTCAAGTGTCATCGTACATACGGCTGTTGTTGGCAATGTTTCTTTTTGAAGACGCGCCTCAAGTTCTTCTCTAATTTCCTTTGATAAGGAACCGTGGTGAGGAAAAAACTCATTCGGGACAATATTTTGTTCACAAAAATCAGTAAGCTGCGCGGCAATACTTTCTGTTCTTTTTCTACTATTAGCAAAAACTAAATGTGAGTCTCCCCTACACAAGTGATATATCTTTTGACATATCTGATATTCAGAATTATCTCGAACATTATCAGCATTAAGGTCAAGTGGTTCAACATACCCTTGAACTTGTACTTTAAACGTAGATTGGCTTTGACTACTAGTGATAATTTCGCAAGGCAGAGTTTGATCGGGGCGAAGTAGATATGGAACTTTATCTAACTCCCCTAACGTTGCACTCAAAACAACACGAGGAATAGGATTATTATATGCCCCTAATAGATGATCTATCCTATTAAGAATTGAAAGGAGATGGTGACCTCTCTCTGAACCTAGAAAAGCATGGAATTCATCAATAACAATGTATTTTAAATTCGAAAATGCTTGCTTAGTCCAACCTGCCTCTCGAACCAATAAAGACTCAAGAGATTCCGGTGTTATAAGTAATATTCCAGACGGTTTTTTCTTAGCTTTAGATTTCTTCGATTGAAGGCTATCGCCATGCCAAGGGGTAACCTCCATATCAAGCATTTCACAAAGACTTTCTAAACGCCTATATTGATCGTTAATTAATGCTTTTAGAGGACTAATGTAAAGAATACCGAAACCATCATCTAAATCTGCTATAGCACTACATGCTGGTAGAAAAAAAGCCTCAGTCTTCCCTGCTGCCGTTGAAGCACTAATTAAGACATCTTTCTTACCACCTAAAATGGGAAGAATTGCTTTTTTCTGAATCTCTCTTAAATCTGGCCAGCCTTGTTTGAAAAGCCATTTTTGTACTCTCTTATCAAGATGTTTGTATGCATCTATCATAAAGAAAAATTTGCTAACCCATCAGCATTTTCTTCAGTTTTACTTTCAAAATTTATTATCATATCACTGGGTTTTTCTTCTTCAACAGTCAATTTTTGAATCAACTCAGACCATTGAATCGAAGGGTTTTGTTCGAGAACAGATAGCATATCTAGGAAGGTTTTTATCGTATTTCTAGGTGTTCTAAAATAGGCTTCCCCTATAGTCTGACTACAGTAATGTAGAAAGGATTTTAGTGCTTCATCAGGAATTAAATAGTTAGCACTATCACCACTAGCGAAGACATGTCGTAAGTTTTTTAAAAGTATATATAGTTCTTCTGGTGTTAAACTGGCTAGGTGAAGCGCGGGAGAAGAGTAATCAATTACTCCTGCCCTTTGAGCAAAGGTATTTTCTGCAAGTCGAGTTTGAAGTGCTTCATAGCTATATAACCCTTTTCTTGGATCTAATAAAAACTCTGGCGTACCCCCTAGTAAGAACCCTATATATTCTGCACTTCCTTGTAAGCAATCATTTAGAATTCTAAGAATTTGTTCGTAATTTGAAGTGCGAGCTTGTGTGCTATTTAGCTTATATAAATTAACCATTTCATCGAGATTAACGAGAAGCCCTTGATAACCTGCTTGGCGTACAAAGAGGCTCATTAGTTTCAAAGCATCATAAAAAGACGAATCTGAAATTATGGTTCTCACACCTAGGTCTTTTCGTGCATCTGTTTTAGTTGCATATTCTGCACGTAGCCAGCGAATAGCATTGGATTTTAATAGTTCATCACCTTGCTCATGCCCATTCCAATATGCCTCTATTACTTTAGCGAAATCATAACCACCAACTAGTTCAGATAATAGTGACAATCGTTCATGGATAACACTTGATACATTTTCTTTTTTTACATCAGCCTCTTTGCAAGCCTCTGTTATAAAACGTTCAACCACACTTGTTAAAGCATTACCATCAGGCTTATTACGAGTGGATAAACTTCTCATCAGCTCTGAATAAAGATTTCTTGCTTGACCTGAAGATGCATGAATTCGTCGATCAGGAGCCAAATCAGCGTTTACAGTCACAAGTTTTTTTTCCAAGGCGATAGATCGCACAACACTTAAAAAGAAAGTTTTTCCTGAACCATACTCGCCAATAATTAATCTAAATGCTGAGCCACCATCACAAACTTTCTCAATGTCTTTATAAAGAGCTTCAAGTTCTTTTGAACGGCCAACTTGAATGTGTTGAATACCTATTTTAGGGGTCACACCTGATTTTAAAGATTGAATAATAGCATCTCTCTCCTTTGCCCTAATACGCTTTTGAGTCATAACTAACTTATCCTTTTAATTCTTCAACAATTTCAAAATCTACATAAATATCATCATAGTCGTCTAGTACAGGTGCATCAACTACATCAAACGACCAATCGTTAATTGTTTCAATCGCCCCATCGACCATTAATTCAAATTTTTGACAAAGTTCAATCACTTCTTTTCTGGCCCATTTATCTTTTACTATAAGTTCTTGATATAAACTTTTATGTGATACATCTAGCCCATTATCAACTTGTTCATACACTGTAGTTTTAAGATCTTCTCTATGAGGAGCTTCTCCATCAACAAATATAGCTCCAAGCATACTCTGGACTTCAGATGTTTCTGATTCATGCAAGGCCAATAACTCTTCATCCAATGTAAACACTGTGTTTTCTTTTGTTTCTGATTGTTCTTTTGGTCTTATCGTTCCCAACTTACTTAAAGAAATATGATGAATATCACTAGTTACAAGTGATTTATCTAGTCCTAAAGCAGCATATAATTTTTCTAGTTGTTTGATTTCTGAAGGATCTATCTTTCCATCTGCTAGAGCTACACTGATCAATATATGGCTTACTACAGATTTTGCTTTAGGATCCAACTTTTCTAATCTGGCTTTCAAACCATTCATGTTAGCAGGAGAATTTAACCTCCATGTCAGATAAGCATGGAGGGATTTTTTCTCCATTGGTGATATCTTTGTATCATGATTGATTAGTTGATGGAGTATGTTCAATTCATCTTCATCTAAATGGGAATCAATGTTGGCTACCATAGCTCCTAACCGAAGTGCCATTCCTATTTCATTGAAGGTTTTTGTTGGTTCAAAATACTCACCATGACCTTCAGAAAACAATACCAATTTACCATCAAGGGAAAGCTTGGCATGGTGGTATCTTGAATCAGGCGCTATTCCAAACCCAGCTTTTTTTGAAAGGTTTTGAATTAGCTCCACTTCTTTCTTATTTAATTTTTCAGGTAGCGCTGTTCCTGTTCGTGCCCAAAAATCTGAAACTGTAACTAACCCAGAATCTTTTTGAATAGCAGCATTAGCCCATATTTTAAAATCACTTATAAACGATGATGATTTTTCGTTAATTAATTCATCAGGTAGTAGTAAAATTGCAGCAACATCATTGCTAGAAGTACCTTTCTTACCTAGGTAACGGCTATATGCTTCTAGTTCATGAGCATACTAGGATCAGGAAGGTCTTCTTGATCTATCGTAACCCCCCTAATAGTGCTGCTAGCAGGCCAATACTCAATGTCTAATTTTGTTTTATTAGGTTTGACTACAAAACCTTGATCATATTTTTCTACATATTTTGATTTAAATAATTGAGCAAACATGTCATTACATCTTCGAGCAGGTGTTCTCAATGAATATTCCGGGTAATAGTGAACCCAAGCTAAAGCTATACCCGAAGATATTGGTTCCCCTTTATATACTGTTGTAGCTAGTTTGAATTTAAATAATAATGAATTATTACTAAATGAATTGTCTTCAGAGGAAAGAGATACTGCGTTCGGCCTAATTAAGCACATTAATTCAAGTAAACGACTAGCATAATTTGAGAACGAGCGACTATCTCCATAAATACTCTTTAACCTTAA
>JALJPK010000217.1 GCA_022968985.1 Pseudomonadales bacterium
AATACTGAACCAGTTGTGCGTTTAAATTTAGAAACACGTGGTGATGAAAAATTAATGCAAGAAAAAACAGATGCGATTATTGCTATTTTAGATGCGCACGCTTAATTGAACTAAGGGAATTTAAATGACTGTATTGGTAACCGGTGGTGCAGGTTATATTGGTACACACACTTTAGTTGAATTAATTGCAGCTAAAAAAAGTGTATTAGTGCTGGATAATTATTGTAACTCATCCGTTAAGTCTTTATTAAAAGTCACTGAAATTACGGGTGTAAAAATACCTGTAATTGAAGGGGATATTAACGATAAAGAATGCTTGAATAACATATTTACGCAACATGATATTGAGTCAGTCATTCATTTTGCCGGATTAAAAGCGGTGGGTGAGTCTTGTGAGCAACCATTAAAGTATTATCAGAATAATGTGGCAGGCACGTTAACGTTATGTGAAGTTATGGGTAAGTACAATTGTAAAAAAATTGTATTTAGTTCATCGGCCACTGTTTATGGTGACCCCACAACTGTGCCTATCACTGAGTCATTTCCATTAAGTACAACCAATCCTTATGGTGCTTCAAAGTTGATGGTTGAGAATATCCTAAGGGATTTATATCAATCGGATAACAGTTGGAATATTGCTATATTAAGATATTTTAACCCTGTAGGTGCACATCAGTCAGGTTTGATTGGTGAAGACCCGAATGATATTCCTAATAATTTGATGCCTTTTATTACGCAGGTAGCGGTTGGTAAACGTGAATTTTTATCAGTATTTGGTGATGACTATGACACTAAAGATGGTAGTGGAGTTAGAGATTATATTCATGTGGTTGATTTGGCTAAAGGTCATTTAAAAGCTTTAGGAAAATTAGAAAAGAACATTGGTTGTGTCGAATATAATTTAGGCACAGGCTCAGGTGTCTCTGTTTTAGAAATGGTAAGTGCATTTGAAAGTGTTAATGGCCAGAAAGTGCCATATAAAATTACAGATAGACGCCCAGGTGATATTGCCTGTTGTTTTGCACAAACTGATTTTGCTGAAAATGAATTAAATTGGAAAGCTGAAAAAAGTTTAAGCGATATGATGGCGGATGCTTGGAATTGGCAAAAAAATAATCCTAATGGTTATGAATGATTAATTTCTAATTAGACATAAAAAAGCCCTGAAGGTTAATAGCAACAGGGCTTTTTTGTATGCCTCATTTAGATCGGCTATTAAATGCTATTTAGACTGACACATCGCCTCAACATCACTAATCTCTTTCACACAATCCTTACTCACTATATTGTTTCTGTGCTTTGTCATTATTATTAGCCACATACAAACCTGGTTCAATAGTTAGTACCATACCAGCTTCTAATTTACGCCACTTACCATCAATTTTATAACGACCTACATCATGTACATCCATACCTAACCAATGCCCTGTGTTGTGCATGTAAAAGGCTTTGTAATCTTCATCCTGTATCAGTGTGTCTAATTCACCTTCTAAAAATCCTAATGTCACTAAGCCTTCTGTTAATGTTTTAACTGCAGCTTGGTGTGGTGCATTATATAAGTTGCCAGGTTTTACTTGTTCTAGTGCTGATTTTTGTGCGTCTAATACTAATTGATATAACGTGGCTTGTTCGGTGTTGAATTTGCCATTTACTGGGAAGGTTCTTGTTATGTCAGCGGCGTAATAATTGTATTCACAACCTGCGTCAATTAAAACTAAGTCACCATTTTTGACAACTTTGTCATTGAGGTTGTAATGCAAAGTATTCGCATTATCACCAGCGGCCACAATACTTGAATACGCGTCGCGTTTACTGCCTTGCATTTTATTAAAAAAACCAATGTGTGCATCTAACTGATATTCATTTACACCTTCAGCGCATTGTTGCATCGCAATATGATGCGCTTGAGCGCTGATTTGACTGGCTTTTCTTAATAATTCAATTTCGCCTTCACTTTTAATTAAACGCATTTCATTTATTAAGTCAGATACATCATTAAATTGAGTTGGTGCACTAATACCTTTACGCGCTTGTTTTTTAACTTCATTTACCCAGCGCATGATATCTTGATCAAACTCTGAGTCTTGACCAAATGAGGCATAAATTGAGTCTGTACCTGCTAATAATTTGGGGATAACCTCATCAATTTTATCGTTTTCAAACGCTTCGTTTGCGTCATAATCATCTACAGCGCCTAGTGGGCCAGCGCGGTAGCCATTCCAAATTTCCATTGTGATGTCTTTTGGGCGTACAAATAAAATGTATTCGCCCTTAGCGCGTTTCGGACAAAACACTAATAATGCATCAGGTTCTTCAAATCCTGTTAAATAGAAAAACGTGCTGTCTTGGCGAAACGGATGTTCCACGTCGTTATTACGAATTTGCTCTTTACCACCAGTTATAATCGTTACACTGTTATTAGGTAACTTTTTAATTAATGCAGTGCGTCTGGCTTTGAAGGTAGATTGATCAAGCATATTAATGTACCGAGTCATCATTAGTTGAAGTGGCGGATTGGTTTTGTTTGCTAACAGGTTCGTTTAACTCTAAAAATAGATGAATTGACACCATACGCAAGTGTTCAACTAATGCAGTGAAATCTTCTTCAAAATCTAATTCTGTAATATCTTCATTTGTATCGATTTGAGCCATATTGGCTAAGTCGTCTAATCCTTCGCGTGTATCTTTTGTGATGTCGGCGTCTGTTTTATTTGGATTGAGGCGGCTGTAAGTTAAACCAAAACCACTGATGAAGTTTGAACACCAGCAACAAAGTGATTGTAGTCGCTCAGCCACTTCGTAATCTTCATTGGCAATAAGTGGTTCGTATGAAAAACCTTCTTCGCTTAATTGGTTTTCAATGAATTGTGCGAAATCAACTAAGATACCACTGGTTTCATCATCCATTTCTATATCAGGTTCGATGTGTTTAAACGCATCTTTAATATCAATTTTACCAGGTCTTAAACCTGCACAAATACTACCTGTTATATAGGCGTCTATTTCACTTGGTTGAGCGGTGCCTTTGATGCCTAATATTAGGTCGGCGATAAAATCAAAACGTTCTTCGGCATTAGTTGGGATGGACATAGTCGGCTCTATAACAAATCAAAACACCATGCTAACAGATAGGGCAAAAGAGGTTAATTAAAAAGTAACGAATCAAGTCATTACTAAATAAACATCTCAGGAAATTAGTTATGCTTCTAAGTAATGTTGTTTTAGTACTAACTGCTTGAAAGTATTTGATTGTTTAGTCTTTTTTAGATTCCAGCTTCTTAAATTAATACCGCAATTTTATAACATAACCTTTTAAAACTAATAAATGCCCATCTCCCTGTTTTAACAATACAAATTGATAACATTGTGAATGGAATCAAAACTAATAAATTTTAGAGTGTGATTCAGTCTATTTGTGTTCACAAAAATTAATGTATAAAAGATGAGAAATAAAAACCATAACTAAAAATGATATTAACTGGTGCGCTTATGTTGTGCGTTGTTTGTTTGTGCGTCAATTCGGGGCTTTGATTGTTTTCTGGTACTTTACTGGTGCGATAAGGTCGTATGGTAGTTATCGTTGCACCAAATTAATCGAAATGAAATATAGTTATTATGTTGGTCAAATGAGCTGATTTGTAGCAATTTATGAGAGGTCGGTCAAAAAATATCAGCTGTAAGTCTTTGAATTGTTGAATATTTGAAAGAAATATTACTTTTGGCACACCTTGTGCTTTAGTGGGTTTGTAACTTTTAAATTGTGTTGATTCTAAATTGTTTTAACACATTAAATAACTAACGAGGTGAGTATGAAATTAGTAACCGCTATCATCAAACCATTCAAATTAGACGATGTGCGTGAAGCATTATCTGAGATTGGTGTTCAAGGTATTACAGTAACTGAAGTAAAAGGTTTTGGTCGTCAAAAGGGTCATACTGAATTGTACCGTGGTGCAGAATACGTTGTAGATTTTCTACCAAAAGTAAAAGTTGAAGTTGGCATCGCTGACGAAGCATTAGATGATTGTGTTGAAGCAATTACTAAAGCTGCAAACACAGGCAAAATTGGCGATGGTAAAATCTTCGTTACAAGCCTTGAGCAAATCATTCGAATTCGTACTGGTGAAACTGGTAACGAAGCAATTTAATTTAACAAATAAATATTTAAATATATTTTATTAATGAGGTTTTCAAAATGGATCAAGCACAAGAGTTGGCATTTGCCCTAGATACATTCTACTTTTTGATATGTGGCGCATTAGTAATGTGGATGGCTGCTGGTTTCTCAATGTTAGAAGCTGGACTAGTTCGCGCTAAAAACACAACTGAAATTTTAACTAAAAACTTAGCGTTATTCGCTATCTCATGCACAATGTACATGGTTGTTGGTTATGAAATTATGTACTCAGGAAATGAGTTTGGTATGTTTTTAAATAAGATGGCAGATGCAGCAGACTTTACTTATGCAAAACCTGCTGATTTCTTCTTTCAAGTAGTATTTGTTGCTACTGCTATGTCAATCGTATCTGGTGCGGTTGCTGAGCGTATGAAATTATGGGCTTTCTTAGCTTTTGCTGTTGTGATGACTGGTTTTATCTATCCAATGGAAGGTTCTTGGACTTGGGGTGGCGCTAAAGT
>JALJPK010000218.1 GCA_022968985.1 Pseudomonadales bacterium
GTTTTACCATGATCGACGTGACCAATTGTGCCTACGTTTACATGGGGTTTGTTTCTTTCAAAATTAGCTTTAGCCATGAGAGCTTGCCTTATAAATTAAAATGATTAGATAAAGAATAAAAAAAGCAGGCAAACCCTGCAAATGAAGTATTTTTTGAATTTTTGGTGCTCACGACGCGATTTGAACGCACGACCTCTTCATTACCAATGAAGTGCTCTACCACTGAGCTACGTGAGCGGGAAATTTGATTTTGGAGCGGGTAGCGAGAATCGAACTCGCCTGTTCAGCTTGGAAGGCTGACGTTCTACCAATGAACTATACCCGCGGAAATCTTTTCAAAAAATGGTGGAGGGGGGTGGATTCGAACCACCGAAGCTTGCGCGTCAGATTTACAGTCTGATCCCTTTGGCCACTCGGGAACCCCTCCAAATTTGGATGCGAATCTTGCCTAAATTTGTTTTTATAGTCAACCTTTTTTTATAAAAAAGATCAGCTAATTTAGGTGATTCTATTTGGATCGACATTTGTAAGTCATTGCTGACTGGCCACTCAATGTCGAGTGAGGCCAGTATATCGATTTATTTAATTAAATCAACACCTTAGCAATCTTTTTTTGATTTATTTATTGCGCTATGGCTTTTAATGATGATATTCCATAGTTCAGATGTGAGTTGTTTGCTGCTTTTTGCAGGGATATCAATGAAGTATTGTGTATTATAGGTGTTATTTTCTTCTAGTCGAACATCGTAATCTTTTGCAATAAATTTAGTGACTTCATTTTGAGCACTTTGTTTATTACTGTATAAACCAAAGGATATAGCGCCTTTATTAGGTCCACTAGGTAAAAGATAATAATCAATATTGTCATTTATAAGATTTTTTATTTCAAGTTTTGTTCTGTTGGTAGATGAAAACGGTCCTGTAAGAATGGCGTAAGCTGTTTTAACCACAAATTGTTGTTGACGTAATTCGAAAGAAATTTGATTGTTATTTAAAAACGACTGAATATTGTTTGCGCTCTCTAGTTCCAGTATTTGATTGATCTCAATACAAACCCCAACTTCTTTAACAATGGGTTGTTTAATAATAGGTTTTGGAACGATGATTTCTTTTGTGATGGGTTGAATCGATGTTTTTGGTCCATCATTTTGTTTATTGATTGATAAATTAGAAAGGGTGGCAGAAACACTATTTTGATTTTGATTGTCTTTTTCTGTTTGATTTGTAAAATAATAAACAGCAAGGGCAACATTGGCGGCAACGAGTAAGTAAGCAATAAATTTCATGATGACCTTAAATTTAAAATATTATTAGTTAAATGGACTTATTTTTTTGCGAAAACAGACTTAAAGTTTGCATGATTAAATCTGGGATGAGGTTAATAGAAGGATCCAAATCGACAAATTGAGTCGTATTACCCCCACAGACCACTATATTGTCTACTTTATAAGCTTTTAATAAAGCAAGTACAAGCCCTTGGTTCATAAAAGTCAGGCCAGTTTGCATACAACTTATAGAATCTAATCCAAGAGTGGCATTACTTTTTACATTTAGTTTAGGCAATTGATCAGCAAGTGCCAAAGAATTCAACATTAATTGATTTCCAGCAATGATCATTCCGCCCAGATGGGTATTATTTTCAATAATTTCGACGGTTGTGGCAGTGCCTGCATTGATAACAGCAATTTTTTTATCATTTTTAAACAATAATCTTGCACCAAGAGCTGCTAATAATCGATCAACCCCTAATTGTTTTGGATTTTTATATTCTGTATTAAAATCAAATTCATTTTTAATCATTGTGGCGTCTATTTCTGTCACCTGTTTAAAGCGTTTAAAAAGAGCGGATAATTTTTCCAAATTAACAACTTTGGTAACAATAACTCGATCACCCTGTATAGTTTGAATAAAAGCGGGGGTAACTTGGTGCCAAAATACAATAATGGAGCGCTGTGTGGTGTTGTTTTTTATTTCGCGAAGTTTTAAACGAGTATTACCCGCATCCATTGTCCACAGTGACATCATTATTGTTTAACGCGAATAGACACTTCGCCTCCGGTTAATTCTCGCACTGAACTTTCACCTTCTACCTGAACCAATAAATTACCTAGGGAATTGATACCTAAAGCTTCGCCAAAACAGCTGGGTTTTTTATCACTGGCAGTAAATACATTAACTGTGCTTGATTTAAGTGCGTCAAATTCATCCCATCTTGAAAAATCCGGGCTTGGGTTGATTAAACATTGGCCGCAAACGTCGATTAATTGCGCGGCCAATATATTACGATTGATTTCTTGGCCTAATAATTGGCAAATAGAGGTCCAAGGTTGATCCACTTTTTCAAGAGCGGTTAACACATTGACGTTGAGCCCTAAGCCAAACACTATTTTGAAGTCACCATTAGCCTGAACTTTTACATCCACTAATATGCCACCAATTTTATGTTGATTAACCCATAAATCATTAGGCCATTTGAGTTGGATATTGGGAATATATTGTTTTAATACACCAGCAACAGCCAAACCCGTTTGAATACTTAAGCTGCCATGAGCAGGTGTTAATTCTTCAGACGAGGTGCAAAGTGACATATAAATATTTTTGGCAATTGGGCTCACCCAAACTTTCCCGCGCCTACCCCTGCCAGAGCTTTGATGTTCTGTAATTAATGCGTTTAATTGACCTGTGTTTTTTTGCTCGAGCAAAACAGAATTAGTTGAGGTTTCAGATAAACTCACATTTAAACAGTCTAATTTTACGTTGTGAATATGACTTAAAATCTCATTAGAATCCAAAAGAATGATGTTTTGTGCGAGTTTGTAACCACGGCCATTCACTGCAATCACATCAATACCAAGTTTACGAAGTTTTTCCACAGACTTCCAAACCATTGCTTTGGTGACTTGGCAAATTTTGCCTATTTTTTCACCGCTATTAAATTTTTGGTGAGACAGTTGTTTTAAAACACGGTAATGAGAATGCATGAGAATAATTAAGAAATTAAAAAACGAATTTAAACATAATAGTGAAATGAAGTCAGTAATCAAACCAAGCAGTTTAAGTGGATGTTTAACCTTATTCACTCTATTTACCTTGGAATAGGTGTAATAAAAGCGGTAGTTATATTTTATCAATATTAAAAACATGTAAAATTGTTTTTTTAAATCTAAAGATATAAATAATATGAGTGAACTAGAAATCGTTGAGCTTAAAGTAGGCGAGGGTAAAACAGCAGTAAAAGGTGCGCTAATCACCACACATTATGAAGGTTTTTTAGCTGATGGCACAAAATTCGATTCTTCAGTTGATAAAAACAAACCATTTCAATGTGTAATTGGCACCGGTCGTGTTATTAAAGGTTGGGATCAAGGTATTTTAGGTATGAATGTTGGCGGCAAACGAAAACTAATCGTACCCGCGCATTTAGCTTATGGTGAACGAAGTATGGGTAAAGTGATTCCTGCAAATTCAGATTTGATTTTTGAAATAGAGTTGTTAGAAGTACTCACTCGCGACGATTAATTCATTGATTAACAATACGATTGTTTAAACAAGCAAATCGATGAAAGAGCAACTGGCTGTTAATAATTTGAAAGCCAGCTTATAATGCGTTTATTAATACTAATTGGAATAATAGAAATGCCTAAAGCAAGTGATATCAAAAAAAATATGGCCGTTGAAATGAATGGCGAAGCGTTTATTGTACGTGACATCGAACGAAGTGTGCCTCAAGGTCGTTCAGGTGGTAGTTTATACCGCATGCGTATGTATTCAGTAGCAACCAATCAGAAAATTGATGAAACATTCAAAGATTCAGACATGTTGCCACTTGCTGATTTAGAACGTCGTGATGTGACTTTTTCATACATCGATGGCGATGAATATGTATTTATGGACAGCGCAGATTACACAGCATATAACATGAACAAAGACATGTTAGGTGATAGCTTATTGTTCATCGCAGAAGACATGCAAGGTATTCAAGTAATGATGGTTAACGATGCTCCAGTGGCTGTCGAGTTACCATCAATAGTAGAATTAGTGATTGTAGAAACCGATCCATCATTAAAAGGCGGATCCGCAACAGCTCGTACTAAACCAGCTATTTTGACTACGGGTTTAACTGTACAAGTACCTGAGCATATTTCAATTGGTGATAAAATTAAGATCAATGTTGAAGACCGTAAGTTTACTGGTAGGGTTACTTCTTCTTAAGTTTAATTTCAACGTCCCTTTTGAAATTAAAGGCTTTGTGAGCACTCTGGCGGAAGGAAACCTTCCTTGAGTGCTCAGTTTCTTTTTAAGTTTAATTCCAACGTCCCTTTTGAAATTAAAGGCTTTGTGCATACTCTGGCGGAAGGAAACCTTCCTTGAGTATCCAGTCGCTAAACGCACTTCCTTGTGCTGGTCCGTCTCATAAAAATTCTCGTCTAAATTAAAGTCTTGATACTGTATTATCTGTTGTAGATACCATCTCTCCCAACTAGCTTCAAGTACTTAATTCACTTGAGGCTGGTATTCTTTTTGGCTTTTATAAA
>JALJPK010000219.1 GCA_022968985.1 Pseudomonadales bacterium
GTGAATGCAACCAAAGCTACCCCACCAATGGCTGCTGCTCCACCCACACCAGCACCAGTAGCAGCTGCGACTTCATAGCCACCACTCCAATCTGCACCATTAGACTGGGTATTAGGCCATTCATAAACATTGATTCCATTTAGATTAGCGCATTGATTAATATGTTCTTCAGCAAAACTATTACCTAAATTATAATTCCAGTACCCACCAAAATCATAAATATTGCCTTCTTGAGTTGTGACTGTATCAACACTAGAAATTTCTACATTTGCATGTTCTAGTAATGCACGAAAGGATCCGGATGCATGACCAAAAGTTGAAGTGACTTCTTTAGCGGTTTTATGTGAAAAATTATTTGTAGGTGCGTAACTTCCTTCAGTAAACTTATCCATTAAATTACCGTTAAATGCTCTAAATTCTTCACCTGTTCCTGAATAATTATTTGAGATATCTGTTTCATATAAACTATTATTAGACAGCCCTAAACTTACGGTGTCGTTATTTCTTAAAACGGTATAGTCACCTGTTCGTGCATTTGATTCTAAATAAATATCTGATGAAGTACGAATTCGTATACCATCACCTGGAGATGCATCGGCCAATGAATCTGTTTCCCAAACTTTAACTGACCTTGTTTTTTTGTTACCAACACCATGTGAATATTCAAAAATCCAATCACCTAATACACTTGTATCAATCCAATTATCAGCGCTAGCGGAACTTGGTGAATCAATTTCAGAGCCATCTGGTTTAATAATTTTAGTTGGACTTGTTATTGAATTGGTATCGGTATTAGGATCTCCATCCTCGACTAAAGAAGAAGCACCGTGCTCATGATATGTACCATCAAGCTGAACATAAATTGTTGCTGGCCCGTTTAAAGTAACAGGGTCATTATGTGCACCAATTCGAATCCATGAATCAGATTTTGGCGACTCCATAATTACTCGTTCAGATCCTTTTTTATCCTCTAGTCTTATTCTATTCCCGCCACCTGTCTGAATAACAGATTCAGTTTGATTATCAGCATTCACAGGACCTGGAGTTTCAAAATTATTAACCGCACCGGCAATCAAAGGACGATCTGGGTGTCCATCTGTAAAGGTCAGCATCACTTCAGTGCCTTTAGTTAAAGGAAACTGCATGCCTTTGTTTTCACCAGCATATGGTTGCATCATTCTTAAGAAAGCTGAAGCACGACCTGATAAATTACCATCATTCACATCAAACGGCATACGGACTTTATATCGTCCATGTTCATCCATTTCAGCATATTCGCCTTCCCCTTCTGCATCAATTTTTGCATGTAAGGTGCCTGATATTCTTGGACGTTCTGTTAGTTTTTCAGGTCTGAACTGTGTAATGGCTGGTATGGCGGTGAATGTGTTTTGATAAGCCACTTGATCATCAATATCAAACGCATCTTTATCTAAACCACCAATAACAGAAGGATTTAAACAACCCGCTTGTGAACCTTTATGATTAATCTCTGTTATCAAATATTCTTGATTATAAGTGTCATTAAAATGAGCGGTTAAATTAAAGGTATAACCTGGGCTCATATATGGAACGGTAGATTCTCCGTAGAATTTTTGTTTTTCACTTAACATTTGCTGAGCAAAAATATTAGCTAATCGATCCCCTTCTTCGGGTGTCTTGAAATAATGGCCATAAATATGCGACACACCACGTCCTTTGGGGGCAACTACAGCTAAACCACTGACATCTAAAGACGGATTTTCATAATCGTAATCTTTTAAAATGACTTCTTTAGGTAACTGTTTTTGTCTGCAGGTTAACGAATAGATAGTTTCAGCTAAATGTGATGACTCTAAACCGGTTGCCGGTTGATAAATTAGATCACCTGATATTTTTAATTTTTCATGAGTGGAGCAATCGTCATCAAATACAATCACTTCACCATCATCTTTTTGTTCGAAGTGATAATAAATACCTTCGCGTTCTAACCAGCGTGATACAAACTGAAAATGACTTTCACTGTACTGACAAACGTAAGCATTTTGTTCGTAATTATTGATTAAACTTGAAAACTCAAAATCTTGAGTTTCTAAATCAGCATCTTCTAACGCTAACTGAACTAAATCTGTCACAGATTGTTTTAAGAAAACTTGGTTGTGTGTCGTTAAATTTAACCACCACAATTTGGGCACTAATTTCGCACGATAATAAACGTGATTGTTAAATTCATGTAACTGTTCAAAATCTTGTAAGATACCATTAAATAAGACATCGTCTTGATCACCACGATGTATCTTGAACACGGCTGGGTTTTGAATGACATCATCGATATCAATGTCTTTTTTATTCGATACTAATAACACATCAAATTGATAGGTTTTTGATAAAGCTTCGAAACCTTGAAAATTAATAACAGCAAAACTGTCTTTATTTAGACTGTTCCCTAATGATTCGAAAGAGAAACGTTTTTGATCTAAATCGGAAAAGTAACTCATTTATTTACCCTATAATTTGTTTTATGAGACAACAGCCTTTTAACAATACCTGTTGTCTTTGATGTATTCGATATTAGCTCAATAATTACTTGTAAATAATTACTCGAGTTAATTCTTCATTTTGTATTTGAGGGCTGCGAATCCAACTATCTACACCCAAAGCAGACCAATTTGACTGGCCTAACGTAACACCAGTTATTTCATTTGGATTTAATAACAATACAATCTCAATATCTAACGGTTGAGTTAAATAAAATTTACATAACGTACGAATGAAATCAATATATTCTTCATCGTTAATACACTTTTGTAAGTGTTCACCTGTCACTGATGAAATTTCAATCGTTGCTTTACCCATTCTGTCTTGGACGGTTGATCCAATTGAACAGTCTATGCCTAAACGGTTTTGAGCGAAACCTAATTGTGCATACTGAGCAGCTGGAATGTTAACTGTTCGTTCAACACAGGGAATTATTTTTACATCCTGCGTATTTAACACGTCTTTAAGAATGGTTGTAAAACCTAATAACGATTTTTGCCTTTGTGACAGTATGCCTAAATAAGGTAATAATTGTTGCGCGTATTTATTACAATCTCTAAACTCTGAATCCGCTAAACCAATAAACGAATATAAAATATTCCAATATTTTTCTTGGTTTTGCTCAACACATTGATGCGCAAAACGATATTTTTGCCATGCGCTGAATAACATTGGATATAAATGCTGATGGATAATATCAAGAAAATCACGGGGGGCTTCATCACCATCCCATTGATCATCTAATAATTCTTCAGTGTAATAAGCTGGCAATGGAGAAGAAATACCATACAAACCCATAAAGTTTGTGGTTAATTCGATATTGCCATCACTGTCTACTTCTACTTCTTTAATATCACCACTGGCGTAATCTAAAGACAAATCCGGACGAATACGTAATTTAGTTTCGACCGTTTTTTGGCGTCGTCGTCTGACTTGTGGTTTTTCAGTTGCTTTTTTTTCTGCTTTATAACGATTAATTAATTTTACCGCTTGAAAATAATCGTATTCATCAGAATACTCCTGAAGATCTTCTATTATATTAATGGTCGATCTCCTAATCTTGCAGGCCAACTATATAATTCACCTGTATTACTTTCTTTTACTGATACCTGTGTAAAACAATTAAACGTTGCGTAACTGTTGAATAATTTTTCTAACATTGTCGCGAATAAAATCATATCACCACGACTGGCGTAAGCGTCTCGATCTAATTCTAATAATATTTCTTGGCCACGCAACAAATTACCATGCACTAATCGGTCAACACTAGTAATTGAAACATTTGTTATACCAGAAATCATTCGACGATTAATCGTTTCTTCTTTTTTAGCGGTTGTACCTGAAAAAACATACAAAGATAACAACGCTTGTAAATTATCTTTATTGGCCAACGATAGAAAATTTAAAGATAAATGAGATAATAATCGCCAAATTAACGATTCACCTACCGGCACTTTTAAAGAATCGGTTGGTGGTAATATGTTTTTAAACTCGATTAGTTCAGACGTAGTACTGGTTGCTCTATTAATATCACCTGGTCGAAGTTGTGATGGTAAATCAGCATTGGAACAGGTCATTTTAATAGATAATGTTTCATTGGTTTTAATCGGCATTTTTGGTGGATAATGTAAGGTTAAATAAGTATCCCCGG
>JALJPK010000022.1 GCA_022968985.1 Pseudomonadales bacterium
GGCTTATCAGTTGTAATGATGCCTGAAGTTTTGTCCCCAGTTGGGTCAAGAGTTGGGTCAAAAGTTTGCGCTGACGGATTTTTTTCGCTCATAAGTTTATCCACATTTTTTGATCTGGTGATCAATAAAAATCATACAATTATACAATTTGCACTGGTAATGCCAGCAGTTGACAAAACTGCTCAAGCCATTGCATTTGTACATTTGAAAGCTCAACCTGTTCACACAGATCGGCCATTTGAGTCATTTCTAACCCTTGATATCCACAAGGGTTAATTCGGTTAAAAGGCGACAAGTCCATGTCTACATTTAGACCAAGGCCATGATAAGAACGGCCTTTTTTTATTCGTAAGCCCAGTGATGCGACTTTTTTTTCATCCACATACACACCTGGTGCATCGGCCTTGGCATAGGCTTTAATTTCATAACGCGCCAAGGTTTGGATTAATGAATTTTCTAAAGCGGTGACTAATTGACGTACCCCAATTTTACGGCGTTTGATGTCGAGCATCACATACGCCACAAATTGTCCGGGGCCGTGATACGTAACTTGGCCACCACGATCAACCTGAATCACCTCAATGTCACCCGGCGCTAATAAATGCTCAGCTTTACCGGCTTGGCCTTGAGTGAATACGGGTTTGTGTTCTAATAACCAAATTTGATCTTGACTGTTTTCGTCGCGATTAATAGTAAACGACTGCATCGCTTCAAACGTGGGCTGATACGCAACCAAGCCCAAGTTCTTAACTAACACCGCTTCAGTTAAATCAATATCGTTCAAGTTACAGCACCATCTTCACACGTGTGTCTTTTTTGAGTGCGTTAAAGATATCTTTTAACTGGGGCTCACCCGTAGCGGTAATAAAAACCGACACCGAGGTAAAGGTGCCTTTTTTGCTTTTGTTTTCTTTGGTTAATTTGTCATCTAATTCAGGTGCAAACTCTTTAATTGTTTTTGTAACAAAATCAGCAAAATCAGGTGTATTTACACCCATTGTTTTGATCACATAGTTCTCACAAGGAAACTCAATTTTAGGGGCGTCTTTGTGGTCTTCAGATTTTATAACTTTCATAATGTCTCTATTAATGTGCTGGGTCTAATTAGTTAAAAAGGCCAAAAAAGAATATTTTGAAACCGTCCCATAAACGTTTAAAGAAACCCGCTTCTGGAACATTATCAAGGGCAACAACCGATTGCTCATGTACTACCTTGCCTTCAAGTGTAATGGTTAACTTACCCAAAACTTCACCCTTAAGTATTGGGGCTGTTAAGGTAGGATCAATCACTAATTGAATTTCGTGTAATGAACTTGTGCCTTTTTGAATGGTTTTATTAATAGGTTCTAATAAACCAATGTTTACGCTTTCGCTGGTGCCTTTCCACACACGCGCATTATGTAACGCTTCGTAACTTGCTACTAAAGTTGCGCTTTCAAAAAAGCTAAACCCATAATTTAATAATTTTTTAGACTCGCTCGAACGTGCTGAAGACGATTTAGTACCCATTACAACCGAGATAAAACGAGTATCTTTCTTTTTGGCCGATGCCACTAAACAATAACCGGCTTCTTCGGTATGACCTGTTTTTAAACCATCCACTGACGGATCGTCACGTAATAATGAGTTGCGATTAGGTTGTTTGATGCCGTTATATTCAAACGACTCTTCAGCGTAAAGTTTATACAGTTGTGGGTCGTGATAGATAATTGCACGGGCTAAAAGCGCTAAATCGTTAGCAGTAGACAAATGGCCTTCAGCAGGCCAACCCGTTGAATTTTTAAACGTAGTATTTTGCATACCTAATTGCGCGGCGTATTGATTCATTAACTGAGCAAATACATCTTCGTCGCCTGCAATGTGTTCAGCCATAGCAATCGACGCATCGTTACCTGATTGAATAATGATACCGCGAAGTAGATCTTCAATAGTTACCTTAGTATTCCACTCGACCCACATTTTAGAGCCTTGTTTACGCCAAGCTTTTTCAGAAATCAAAACTTCGTCAGATAACTGCAAGTTACCCGATTTTAACTGAACTTCAGCGATATAAGCCGTCATCATTTTAGTTAACGAAGCAGGTGGTAATTGTTCGTCGGCATTATGTTGCACAATAATCTCGCCAGTGTTGGCGTCCATTAGCACATAAGAGGTGGCAGCTAACTGAGGTGGCGCGGGTAAAAGTGGAATCTGCGCATGTAACAAACTAGACAATACTACCAAGCTAAAAACAGCGAAACGGGCAAACAAAGCGGACATAATCCTACCTAAAAGTAATTGGTTAAAAAGAAGGGGGAATGATAACAAGAATTGGTTCACAATTTAAGCAGAAAAGGCAAATGAAGGCTTTAGTAGTGAAGCAATTTGTTTTTGCTCGGTAAGTTGGTGAATTGATAGTGGTTTGACTTGTATCGTTTTTTTTTGTAAAAGAACTAGGGTGGGGTTTTAAAGTGGATGTTCATTATTGGTCTCTTTATTTTTGGTCGTTCATTTTGGCTATGTTTTAAATTTGTGTTGCAGTAGTTGTAACTAGTTGAATTCAAACAATATTAGGTTTTAAACATGATATTACTCGTAAACCGATACATAGCTTGTAATGGGGTACCGATACAGCAAAAAATAATTAGGTGATTTTTAGCTGCAACAACAATTTAAAACATAGCTTTATTTATTTTTATATCCATGAATACAAGCTTTTATCTGCTCAAAATTGGAATTTCCTTTTGGCTGCTTTTGTGCTTTTGTGCATTTTGGATGTAGCGTTGATATTTATATCAAAAAGGAAAAAGGATGTTCATATAGGTCTTCTATTTATGTCTTCTATTTATGTCTTCTATTTATGTCTTCTATTTATGTCTTCTATTTATGTCTTCTATTTAGGTCTTATTTTTATGTCGTTTATTTGAAATGCAGAATAACAGGTACAACCTGTGGTTACTCATTTAATCTGAGTTAAATGTGAACACACCTTCAGCTATAATTAATTACTAATCTATCTATTTATTTGTTGAGTCCAAAATGAAAAATATCCAAGTTATTATCAGTGGAAAAGTGCAGGGTGTGTGGTTTCGTCAATCTACCATGGAATGTGCTTTGAGTTTGGGGTTAGTGGGGTATGCGCATAATCTAAGTAATGCTACGGTTAAAGTGCAAGCCTGTGGCAAACAAAAGGATATAAATAGTTTAATTGAGTTTTTGCGACAAGGGCCTGATTTGGCACGAGTCGATAATATTGTGGTTCAGGATTGTAATGAACCAGTGCCTTTGGATTTTTCAGTGGGCTGAAACGCGAATTAAATCTGTAATAAAAAAATAATTTTGTAATGAAAAAAGTGAACAAAAATCCGCTGAACTTAGTTTTATTGCAGAATCAGATCCCACCTAAATATTCAGTATTTGAGTTCGGATCTTATAAATCCAAATCCAAAAAGCTAAACAAATTAATCTTGTTATCGAACCAAATATCATCATCTTAAATAGACAATGTATTAGCAATTTAAATCTAGAATTTTTACCTGATTAGTTATAAGTTAAATAATAAATAGTCTAATACCGAAATATACTAGAATGCCACACAATGTTACGAATAAGCTTATTATTAGGGCTATACTGTATTTGGAATTTTTACAGTTCTACAGTTCTACAGTTTTAATAACAAAAGTTAAAAATCAAATTACATAACTAATAGTTTTAGGTAAAGGTAAAAAATCAAAAACATATCCGAAAATTTAACGAATTATTAAGTATGATGTTATGTAAGTAATTCACAGTAAAATTAATATAAATTCAATTTATTATAAGGGTTTTCAATTTAACTAAATCTAATTAAATTATGAGGTGTTTTATGAGTATTCGTGTACAGTTAGATGCCAATGCCAAACCAGAATGTGTTGCTGAATTAAGTGGCGCTATTGCAGAAATGTTTCCAGAAACAAGAAAATACGACGGTAATATTGATATCAATGCCTTTCTTAGTGAAGATGGCCATAGCTTTAGTTTCGTTGAAACTTGGGAAACAAAAGCACAATATGAAACGTATTTAGCTTGGCGAGAAGAAACAGGTACGATGGCTAAATTAGGTGCATTATTACAAGAACCACCCACTATAAAATTTTATAATGCGGTGCAGGCGTAAAATTTAAAACAAAATCAAAAGGTAGAAGGGTCAAAAAGGTAATAGATGTTAAAAACAACTAATAATGACAGCAAAAAAATAAAGGTCGATTCTAAAAAGTCGGCCTTTTTATTTCTCCAAAAAATAAAGGCTAGAAAATATTAATAAAGTTTAGGGGGAGAGTTATTAAACAATAAATAGTTAATAAACAATAAACAATAAACAATAAACAATAAACAATAAAAATACATTACTACAAACCTTAAAAAAACCGTACAAATTTATAATTGTTCAATTGAAAAAAAGAGGATGTCCTTTTTGGTCTGTTTTTGCTCTATCTATTTTGGTAACAGACACTTAAATATTTCGGACTAAAAACTCTTTGTGTCTATATATAATTTTTTATGACGCGGGATCTAAGAGTGTTTTAATTAAAGATTTATTAAAGACTCTTGAGATGCCCCTTTTGGCTCCCCCGAAGGTAAAGTTACAGCTTTAATTTACCCATCAGCCACAACCCACAACCCACCACAACATAACCGTAAGCAACACATAGGAAATTATAGGCACGATGCTGGCCACCGAGATCAGCGTCACCCAAACATGTTGATCACTTATGTTTTCAGCCACCCAAGGTGGAATAAAATACACCAGCGGCAGTAGCGCCACAAAGGTGAATGCGGCCATAACATGTTTGTTAGGGGGGCTATTGTTTACTTGTCTCATGGCTCTGCTCCTGCTGATTAATATTTAGTCATTTGAATTAAGTTAGGTTAGCTTAAGTAAATTAAAATAAGCTGACTGTCTTTTTGGGCCACAAATTCGACCCCACTGTCACTGCGTACCAGAGTACGACCATTAACTTGCTCACCATTGATGGTGCCCTTGCCTCGGGTCAGATAAGCCATGACTTGGCCTGCTTGTTTAATGGTTTGCCCTGCTCTGGGGTTGGCCACATCAATGTTGGTGCTACTGTAAAAAGTGTTTTCCTGCCCCTTTGGGCCACCGTAAATATGGGTAACTTTCCCAGGCTTGGGTTCATACATTTTGTAGCCCGCGGCCTCGCCTGCTTCATCTGGCAATACCCATAATTGAATCATGTTATTTTGTTTGTCATCGGGATTAATCTCGTTGTGTCTAAAACCTTGTGCACCAGCGCGTTGCACCTGAGCCGCCCCGGACTGCAGACTTTGGCCGTGCTCTAAAGATCCAGCATGGCTTACTCGGCCATCTACCATCACAGATATCACGTCTATCTCTTTGTGACTATGCATGCCGGTTTCACCCTTGGGTAAAAAGTTAGCATCGGCAAGGTAGACAAAATTGCCTAAACCGTTAAATGCCTCAGGATTTTTGGAAGCACCAAAGACTCTTTGGTCCATAACAAAACGGCGCTCAATAAGCCCGGCAAAACCACCTTGAGTTAGGTTTTCAAATTTTAAAATTTCCATGTGACACTCCTGCTTATCTGTGTGTTTGATTGATTTGAGACTAGTATAATTGTAACCTTAAAATTGATAAATACTCGTTTGAGTAACTTAATATTCTACCTGGAGTAACAATGCCCGATCTTAATGACATGATGGTTTTTCGTACTGTGGTGGAGCAGGGCAGTTTTACCAAGGCTGCTAATAGTATAGGCCTGCCCAAGTCTAATATCAGCCGCAAGGTGAGCCGTTTAGAGGAACAGCTTGGGGTTTTACTGTTGCAACGCACCACGCGATCGTTACGCCTTAGCGAAATTGGTCAGATATATTACGAACATTGTGTGCGTATTTATGAAGAAATGACCAACGCCCAGGGCTGTGTAGAAGCCATGGCGGCGGTGCCTAAGGGCTGGATTAAAATGTGCGCCTCGGTGACTGTAGGCCAAGCCTTGCTGGCGACACGTTTGCCAGAGTTTTATAAGGCTTTTCCACAGGTGAAAGTGGACTTAAAGTTAAGTAATCAACGTATCGATCTCATTGAAGAAGGTTTTGATTTGGCCATTCGGGTGGGGCCATCACCGGATTCAAACTTAATTTCCAAAAGACTGTGTTCGGTGAATTTACACTTATATGCCAGTAATGAATATTTAACCAAATATCAGGCCAAAAAAACCTTAAAAATCCCCGCGGATTTGAGCCAACATAACTGTTTATTTATGAGTGCCTCGGCACAAAAACAGCGCTGGCAGTTAACCGTAGACAAGCAAAAAAGATACGTGGATATCAATGCTACATTTATTAGCGACGACTTTAATGTGTTACTTCAAATGGCAGTAGATCATATGGGTATTGCCCTTTTGCCCGATTATTTATGTGAAAAGCAACTAAAAGAAAAGAAACTGGTGCGAGTATTAAATGAATGTGTGGCCAACTCTTTGGATATTTATGCTGTGTATGCCAGCCGCAAAGGGGTGACACCCAAACTACGAGTGCTGCTGGATTACCTAGGGGACAGCTTTGATTCTTAAAATGAACAATAAAAAAGGGGCAGAACATTCTGCCCCTGTCTAAGTGCTGATTATTTTTGGTTATTTTTGGTTATTTATATAACTCTGGTAAACGTAGCCGTAAGCTGTGTGCTCACCCAAAACTGCACCTAATTCTTGACCTTTCGGGCTGCGCCAGTCATCCATAATCTCAGCCAAAACAGAGGCCCAAGTCACTACCTTGACTCCGGCCTGAGTCATGCGATGGATGAGTGCCGGCTTCACGGCTAACTCCACACTTAGTATCCGAGGCCCAAGTCACCACCTTAACAACTGGTCTAAGACATGCGATGAATAAATGCAGGCTTCACGGCTAACTCCACACTTAGTATCCGAAGCCCAAGTCACCACCTTAACAACTGGTCTAATACATGCGATGGGTGAATGCTGGCTTCACGGCTAACTCCACACTTAGTATCCGAGGCCCAAGTCACTACCTTAACAACTGGTCTAAGACATGCGATGGATAGCTGCTTCACGACTGACTTCATCCCAAGTACCCGAGGCATCTATCACCGCATAGACATCGTAACCCTCAGCTACCGCTGAGATGGCTGGGAACATCAGGCTGGACTATACTGCTTGTTAGATTTTTTATTTCTTATTAATATTGGAATTTACCACAATGAAAATTATCGCTTTTGCTGCCACCAACCACAGAAAATCCATCAACAGAGAACTGGTGGAATATGCCGCCAGTTTATTCAAAAAATGTCAGGGGGAAATATTAGATTTAAACGATTACGAGTTACCTTTATACGGCCAAGCTAAAGAAGATGAAATTGGCCACCCACAGCTGGCAAAAGACTTTTTAGCAAAAATTGCTAGCTGTAACGGCATTATCATCTCCTTTGCCGAACACAACGGTTCATATACAGTGGCCTATAAAAATATATTCGACTGGTGCTCGCGTATCGAACCTAAAGTATTTCAAAATAAAAGCATGGTGTTATTAGCCACTTCTCCTGGCCCCGGCGGTGGCTCCAATGTTTTAGCAGCGGCGGTACAATCTGCACCACATTTTAATGGTGTGGTAAAAGCCAGCTTATCGATTCCAAGTTTTTTCGATACGTTTGATAGAGAGAAAAAACAGTTAAAACATGAAGAACTAAATGAACAGTTTGTGGATGCCATCGGTCATTTGGATCATTTGAAATAATATTTAGGTTGAGTAATATATTGGGTAAGTCGAACGCCGTTACCTGCAATATATCTAGCAGGTTGTTGTTAAAGGTTCTTACCTGACTTAGGAACTACTCATTTAACTAGATAAACGCTTTGTACAATTTCTGCACAAGACAAGTCGCTTACACGGATGTAAGTGCTTAGTTTTTGTCTGGAACAAAAAAACTGAATCCTTCCTCCTTAAGTTTAATTAATCGAAATGATGATTAATTAAACGCTTGGTGCTATTACTTCGGAAGACAAGTAATTCTTGAAATAGAAGTCGCTTTGGACGAAAGAATTAAACTTAAAGAGTGCGACTGAACATGTCAGGTGGGTTTCCCACCGCCAGCATGTTCACAAAGCCTTTAAGTCAGACATGGATGTCTGGCTTAAACTTAAAGAGAACTTAATAGCACTTTTCTGAGCCGAAACCTTGGCTTCTTTTGAAACCTCATCACTCATTGCCCCACCTTGAACAGGGATAACATGAATGTCATTTAGGCCAATAAACTGCAAAATGTGTTTTAAATACGGGGTTTGAAAATCCATAGATTTGGTGAAATCTTGTTGAAAATCCATGCCCGCACTGGAAATAATCACAGCCTGCTTATCCGTTAATAAACCCTGGGCACCGGCTTCTGTATATTGAAATGTTAAACCGATTCGACAAATTTGATCGATATAACTTTTCATTAAACCTGATACGCTAAAGTTATGCATAGGTGAAGCTAATACAATAATGTCTGCATCTTTTAACTCCGAGATATACTGCAAAGAGGGCTTCAGCAGCAATATTTGATCTGCAGTGAGTTGCTCCTGTGGTGTATAAAAAGCGGCAATGGTATTGGCATCTAATTGCGGCGGCGGGTTTTCAGATAAATCCCTAATAGTGAATTGTATTTCGACTTGTTGATCTTTTAATTGTTCGATTAAAAAATCGGCAATTTCATTGGATAAAGACAGCTCGGCAGAGGGGCTAGATTTTATAATAAGTACTTTTTTACTTTGAGAAATGCTCATAATAGTTTCGCTTGTTAGTGGTTTTTGATGGCGTTAATTTACCCCTGTAAAGAGTTAAGAAACAGTCACTGCAAAACAAATCATATTTGTCTTTTCGACAATAACACCCTAATATTGTTGGGTTATTAGCCTGTATTATGGTCCATTATGGATAAATTAAGAGCTTTACGCTATTTTCGACGAACTGTTGAATTAAACAGTTTTAGTTTGGCTTCAGAAGAATTTGATGTACCACCCTCTTCCGTATCTCGTCGAATCAAAGATCTAGAAAAAGAGCTAGGCCTTGAGCTATTACGACGCACCACCCGCCATGTTAGCACCACTGAATTGGGGCAACTTTACTATCAGCGCATCGTAAAAATATTAGACACTTTAGACGACGCAGACGACTTAGTATCACAACATAAAGGGGCGTTAGAAGGTAAACTCAGAATTAGCGCCTTACAAGGCTACGGAGAAAAAGTACTGTATCCCGTATTACAGAAATTTAGCCAGTTATATCCTGCAATCACCTTAGATTTAGATTTTTCACAAAACTTAGCTGCATTTAGTAAAGATGCGGTAGACATTGCCATTAGAGCTGGCAAAGTTAGTGATGACAGAGTGGTTGCTCGTTTTCTATTTCGCGATGAATTTAAGATGGTTGCCACAAGCAAACTTATTGCTGCTCTGCAAAAGAAATATAATAAAGACATTCTGAATGTAGAGGATTTATTGAGCTGCCCCACAATACAGTTTCGTGGCCCTTATGGTTTAGTGTCATGGTGGCACCAATCAAAAGAAAAATGGCAAAAATTAGCCATCAATCCAGTTATGACCACTAACAGCGGAGATACTAATTTAGCGGCTGTGCTGGCTAACGAAGGTATTGCTATTTTCCCACACTGGTGGATAAAAGAGCATCTCAGCCGGGGTGAAATCAAAGAAGTACCATTTGCAGGCTGTATTTCACATATGCCTGGGCCGGAGCTTGAAATGTCAATTCTTAATCAAGCGGCAAAATATCAAGTGCCTAAAATTAAGTTATGTGTTGATTTTTTACTCGAGCATTTAGGCAGCTAAAACTCATTTAAATTGCTCTTTAAGTTTAATTAATCGAAGTGATGATTAATTAAACGCTCTGACTGCGATTTTGCAGAAGGGGACCTTCTTTGATCTCGTTTCGCACTCTTTAAGTTACTTCCTAGTTTAATTTTTAAAATTCCAAAAAATTAAAGGCTCTAGCAGCATCGAAGTGATGATCAATGCTTTTAAGTTCAATTCTAAAAAAGACTAGAATTGAATTGTTTTATTTTATTTCTGCGGAAGACAAGTAATCCTTGAAATAACAGTCGCTAGGATGATGAAGTTAAACTTAAAGAGCGACTGGACATGCAAAGCGGGTTCCCCGCTGCCAGCATGTTCACAAAAAGTTTAATTTCTCTTTAAGTTTAATTAATCGAAGTGATGATTAATTAAACGCTTGGTGCTATTACTGCGGAAGACAAGTAATCCTTGAAATAACAGTCGCTAGGATGATGAAGTTAAACTTAAAAATCAGGGCATGGATGCCCGAATAGCGACGACAGCCTCAAGGAAGGTTTCCTTCCGCCAGAGACTGTCCAAAGCTTTTAATTTCATCAAGGACGATGAAATTAAACTTAAAGAGCAATTAAACTTAAAGATCAGGGCATGGAAGCCCGAAGAGCGACTGGACATGCAAAGCGGGTTCCCCGCTGCCAGCATGCCCACAAAGCTTTTAAGTCAGACATGGATGTCTGGCTTAAACTTAAACAGCAGGGCATGGATGCCCGAAGAGCGACTGAGACTGTCAGGAAGGTTTCCTTGTGCAGCAGCCACACCAAGCGTTTAATTTCATCATGGACGATGAAATTAAACTTAACAAAAGTACTCACTCATAAAATCCATCATCACCCGAATTCTTCTGTTGTGTTGTACATCGGCATGGCATACCAGCCAAAACTCAAGCTTAGGGATCATGACTTCTTCTAATATAATCTGTAATTCAGGTAGTTGTTTAATCACTGCTTGGTGGGTGACTGAAATCCCCGCGCCTCTACGTGCCAATTCAATTTGCAGTAATAACGAGTCGGTTCGATTAATAAACTGTTCAACTTTTAGCGGCCAACCCAAAGCTGCCGCCGCTTTTATCATCTGTGGGTCTCGATCAAAACCAATAATATTGTGTCCTGAAAGATCGTCTAACGATTGTGGTATACCTCGTTGTTCTAAATAGGTTTGGGAAGCAACAAAATTTAAGCAGATGTCGGGTAAACGTTTGGCTATTAAATCTGGCTGAGTAGGGCGAAACATACGAAAGGCAATGTCGGCGTCGCGTTTATTTAAACTGGTGGCTTGATTGGATATTTCGACCTCAACATGCACATTGGGATACAGCCGATTAAACTCGGTAATGGCATTAGGCAAATAATAAAGCCCAATCACTTCGTTCACAGTAATTCGAATGTCGCCAGCCAATGTGGTGGCGCTGCCTGAGGCAATTCGAGCAAATCGATTAGCGGCTTGCTGCATCTGTTCACTGGATTCCACCAGTTTGGCACCTTCTTGGGTTAATTTTAAACCCTGAGTGCTGCGATCAAATAAAGTCAGCTTAAGATGTTTTTCTAAACTAATGATTTGGCGAGATAACGTCGGTTGTGACACACCTAGTATCAGTGCCGCTTTCGATAGACTACCGGCTTTAACCACTTCAACAAAACTTTGTACCCATTCCCAAGAAAACGGTTTCATCGTTTGCCCTTACTATTCATATTTGAATAGCCACTATATAACATCTTCTATTCATTAAACAAATAAGAATAGCCATACTAGTTACACATTAAGTATTCAAACAATTAATTGACCCAACCGGAGAACAACATGACTACATCAATAAAAACTGCATTAATTATCGGCTGCGGCGGAACCTTTGGCAGCGCTGTGGCAAAAGAGTTACAAACACAGGGTTGGATTATTAAAGCGCTGATGCGCAACCCAACAAAAAAACCGGACTGGCTCGAAAATAATCAAATTATTCAGGGAGATTGTCAGGTGGATGAAGATCTATCAGCAGCTATTGATAAGTTTGAAAACGGTGTAGATTTAATTGTGTATGGAGCTAATCCAAAATACACCCAATGGCATCAAAAGTGTCTTAAGATGTTGGAGCCTACGATTAAAATTGCTGAACAACAAAAACTACATATATTATTTCCGGGTAATGTTTATGGTTATAACCCAATAAAAACCCCGTTGATTAATGAGCGATCAAATTTAGAGCCAGTGACCGATAAAGGTCAGATTCGTAATCAAATGGAGTTAAGGTTAAAACAAGCTTGTGAAAACGGCGCAACCGTAACCTTGGTTCGTTGTGGGGATTTTATTGCACAAAATTCAGAAAGTAGTGCATTTAATATTCTATTAAAGAAAACTAAAAAAGGCTGGTCTATAGCTAACCCTTCACCAAAAAATCACAGACATACTTTTGCTTGGTTGCCCGACGTAGCAATTAATGCCGTGGCTCTGGTAAAGGCCGATAAAAATAAACAAACCTTTAACAGTTATCACCTTGCGGGTTTACAAGTGAGTCATGTGCAAATAAAACAAACATTAGAAACATTGGGTTTTAATGTAAAAGAATCAAAATTTCCATGGTGGATGCTTAAAATTATGGCTGTCTTTATTCCTATGCTAAAAGAGATTTGTAAGATGAGTTATCTGTGGCGCCAAGAGTTATTGATGGATGAAAGTAAAATGCAAAAGGTTTTAGCAGGTGAAGTAAAAAACAGCTCTTTGTTAGAAGTGATGAAAAAAATGACAACCAGTGATTAATTAATAACTAAGGTCCATCCATTAAACGTGTCGAATTTTATTTAACTTTGGCTAGACGCTGCAGTTGTTGAAAATTGGATTTTGGAGGTGCGGCTCTAAAAGTTATTAACATGAATTATCTATCACTTTCCTATTTGCTAAGTAGAATCTTGATTATGTTTAAATCAAGATTCTAGACACAACTCAGCGCACAATATTCAATACAGCTCATTCAGATAAAATATCAGAATTTCTTTGATTAGGCAGTTAAATATTACGCACTATTAAAGTATGAATGTCTAATATTCACATTTTATGAGTTATTAATTATAAAATGAACTGACTCATATGATTAAAATTTCGAAAAGTCGAAAGGGTAAATTTATTTTCATCCTGTCATTAAATTAAACATTTGAAATTTTAATAACGGTATTGTTATATTCTTGGAAAGTGTATAGTGCCGCATCTAAAAATTCTAAATTTATGGTTTTTACAATGCTTCAATATTTAAAATATAAACTGGTTATTTTAACCTTATTAATCACTGCCAACCCAGTTTTGGCGATTAATGAAGACTCAAAAGAAATTAAATTCCCCACTTTGGGTGCTGTTGGAAATATTAATTATCAATCATTTTATGAAAACAATCCAAATATAGTGATTTCAGGAGATAGTAATTACTGGGCAGCGCATCATAATGCTTTATTCAGCCATTTAATTTTTGGTAATGAATGGGCAGATATTATTGTTGTTGAATCAAATATGTTAGGCAGAATTATTAACCGTATTGATGCAATTGATTTAGAAAGCATGAATATTGATGGACTGACTAACATACCTGAACGTATAAAAATTAAAGGCCGTGATTTGTCTGGTGAATTACATGCAATACCTCTTACGTTGGGAGTGAGCACATTGTTCTATCGACAAGATGTGATTACTCAAAAAAACACAAGCATAAACAATGTAATTTCAGACTGGGACAGTTTTATTGAATTTGGTCGCGAACTTAAGAATGATGATATTAAATTAATTAATAATGCCAGCAGTATTATTCCTGTAATTATTGAAAGTGACTTAAATGGTAGTAACTACCTGTATTTTGATAATCAATTAAAACTGAATATTAAAAATGAACGAGTAGTAAAAGCATTTGAATTAGCCAACTTAATATTTAAAGAAGATTTGTCAGCTGAAACAGGGTTATGGAATACTCAGTGGTATGACTCGTTCAGAGCCAAAGACGCAACAGTATTTAGTGAAATTAATGGGGAAAGTTTGATTGGCCACTTAAAGGGATGGATAGGGGGAAGTAACTCAGGAGTCTGGAGATTGTCTGTATTACCTGAAAATGATGCGGGATTGTTTAATGGCTTCGATCTTATTGTACCCAGTACAACTGCATTAAAAGATGAAGTTGCACTGTTATTA
The DNA here is from genome assembly GCA_022968985.1 of Pseudomonadales bacterium. GTDB lineage: Bacteria > Pseudomonadota > Gammaproteobacteria > Pseudomonadales > Natronospirillaceae > Marinicellulosiphila. Next base: position 14,016 of record JALJPK010000022.1, read on the forward strand.
AATTTCTTATTTGATGGAGATAGTATTTTAGAGCGTTTTAATAAAATGGATTTTTTTCCTGCAACTCAATCATTATATACCCACGCTGATTTTAATAAAGAAGTTGAGTATTTTGGTAATCAAAGAATATATCAGGCTGTAATAAAAAATGCAGGGAATTTATCAGAATTTAAATCTACTCCTTATGATTATTTTATTCGTTTAAAATTAATGCAAACATTTGAAAAAGTGATACATGATGAGATGAGTATTGATGAAGCATTATCAAAAGTAGAACTGTTAACTATAGAATATATTACAAAGACTGAATATCAAGCTGGAGAACAAAAATGAAAATAAGAAATATAGTTATATACACATTGTTTTCTTTTTTATTATTTGGCTGTAAAGATCAAACAAACTCTGGAACGGGATCGGATGCTGAAACTGAGTTTAAGACTGAAACCGATACTGAATTTGATACAGTAACAAAAACAGAAACAGAAATAGTAATAGAAACTGAGACTGAGACTGAGACTGAGACTGAGACTGAGACTGAGACTGAGACTGAGACTGAGGCAGAAGATTTTTCAAATTCAGCCTATAATCCAACATTAGATATTACTTACAACAATATGCCCAGTGAATTTACTTTAATACATTCCAAAGAATACGATGTACTAGACGAAACATTATTACATTCTTATGACTTTTCAAATGGGTTAGAGTCAGGTATTGAATTTCCTGATCACAGTAAAATAATGGATTCTAAAAGAGAGTGGAATTTTGAAAATGGGCGAATTAATCTTACTTATCCAAGTGGCATGGTAAGTGGTAATGATTCAGATATTATACGTTACAGTAACGCTTCTATTGACGGTCTTGATCTCAATGAGGTGTATAAAATTGAAGTGCATGTAAAGTTAGATAAAAAATTATCAGATCCTTCAATTTATTCAAATTTCGTATCTGTAAATTATGATTGGCAGCTTCCTGTTTATGATTCTATAGCGGATGAGTACATTTATACCTACGGACTGGTAAATGGCTTAAGTACAACCTTACAATTTGAGTTAGTTCAGTATGGATATAAACAAGAACTTGCAGGTGTTAATGTTTATATTACCGATATTATAATTGAGAAAATTACAGCAAAAGAAAATCATGTTTTAAGTGGGAGTTATATAAGTGATTACGTCAGTATCTTTATAAATCAACCTGAATTATTTTCAGCAGAATATACAGTAGATGATTTAGGTGAAAAATTAGTAGGCAGTATTTTTAATGAGATGAATGAAAAAGTAGGTGAAATTAATGCGGATTGGATGGATGATCAAAATGAATTTATTGGTGAGTTGTTAATTACTTATAATGAAATTGATTATTTATTAGATGTGTCTGCTGAGTTCGACTTAGAGAGTCTTGAGGTGTTAATAGATATATATGGTGAATCTGGATCAAGGTTTGCAAATGATGCTCGGCATACATTAAGTTTGGATCAGCGATTTTTATTTACTGATTTTAATTTAATTGATATTTCATCAATTGAAGCAGCAGAGTCGATCAATCCTTTTTATATTACTACTTACAGTTATTATGAAATATATAGAACAGCTGAATATAAAGTTGAAAATGAAAGAGGTTTTATTGATTTAATGCCGGAAATAATTGAAAAAAATAATATTTATTCTAATCCAACATATACGTCAGAGACACTTATCCCATTAAATATTATTACCGACCAATCAAATCTAAAAATAGAAATGGATGTTGTTTTCCAAGAGCATAAAGGTTCTATATATTGTGTTAAATTAAGAGTTGAAATTCTCGATAATAATAGGAATCGATTATCAGTTGATAATCAATGTTTAAGACTGGATGAATATTTATATTCCGCTAATTTAAAAAATTATGATGATATCAGTTGGCTTAAAATTACTAATTTAATCTCTGGAGAGGATGAAGACGTTGACAATTCTATTGAGTTAAATTCATATAAAATTTCAAGTTTTAATACTCAATATTATGATATTAATGGAAGTTTAATGATTTCAGGAGGCTGTTTAGACGAAAATGAAGTACTTATAACTAATTTTATGGGTGTCATTAATGTTAATAACAATACTTCAGTTACTTCTTCACAAATTACTGATGATTTTGGAATAATTATTGGCTCAATTAACACAGAATTAAATTCCAATTTGTTAACTAGCACATTTAATTTTAATGATACTATTAATCTAGAATCATTTGAATTTGAAACAGATTATTTAGTGGAAAAATTTAAAACTAAAAGTTTTGAAGTCACTAATAATACTGTAACTTGTTATGGGGAATTAATGCCTAATTTATAATATTTAAATGGAAAGACCATAGGAATTGCCTGTAAAGGAAAATACCTTTCAGTGTAAAAAACCAATATTATATAATGTTGGTTTTTTATTTTAGTTATTATAAATGTGATTAAGTTTAAATATTAACATCAGACCGCAATACGATTGATTTTCTATTTTTAAATTAGAAATCAAAGTTTGCCTCAATTTGTTTATCGGTCAAATAGAATAAAAACTTTATATACAAGCCAATCAGGAACAGCCAAAACAAAGGAGGGAAAACAAAAAATAAAGAATCATAAATATATCGGGTCCGGTTGTTAGGCTGACCCATTTGCTTAAATTATATTTCCTCTGAACTATTTACTTAAATTAAGTTAGAATAGCCCCGCCATCTTTTATGGTCAAATTTTTTAATATAGGATTTAAACAATGAAGAAACTACTGTTAGTAATTACAAGTTTGATTTTACTTAATGCGTGTCAAAGTACATCCACAAGTAAAACTTCCTTAGTTAAACCAGCTACTCACCAAGCTACTGGAATTTTAGCACCTGCAACAATTAATGACTTAACTAGGGTAAAAATGACAGATTATGCCGCTGTTACGAAAAGCAGTAGTATTTCATATAAAAATGTCACGTCGATTATATCTACTTATTTTCGTGCAAATGATATTACAGATGTCAAGTATTTTGATTCAAGTAAACAAGTTATTAATGCGTTTTATAAAGTAGATGCCGCTGTATTTGAAGATGAAATCACTTATGAGCTTAATGGACAACCATACAAGGCTAATGTGTTTAGAGGTTATGATTCAACAATGTTAAAATCTGGTGATCCGTTATCTTTGGCCAAAATATACAGTGTGATTGTGTTTAATTATGGAGATTATATAATTAAAGTGCGCCACGATAATTTTGGTTTTGTTGGTGCGCAATATAACAACGAATCTGCCAATTTTAAATTTAAAGCTGAGCAATTATTTTTAAACGAATTGTTAAAAACATTAGTATTATAAATTTGTTGTAATTAAAAACTCAGAGTCTAAAATTCAGGGTCAGAAAACTTAAGCTTAAATCTTGACTACAGACCATCTAAAGATCGACTTCGTATATTGATGTACGAAGTCGATATTTAACCCCGTTTGTTTATTGAGCAAATAGAATAACAACACTTTATAAACTCAGCCAAACCATATCCCATCAAACCCAAACTCAAACTCAAACTCAAATCCAAACTCAAACTCAAACTCAAACTAAAATCAAAAACAAAACAAACCAAAATCGGAAACAATCAAACCAGAATCATAAATAAACTGGTTTTTTTGTTAAACTTTTATTTTCATTGATCCTTTTACTTAAATTTGATACTCAGGCTCGAACGGCACGACCTGAATACCTCGAGCGAATGGTGTTTTTTACTTAATAATTTATAGATCAGGTGTTGTACCAAACCCTTTTAACGTTTTAGTTATAAATAAATCTTTTTGTTTGAGATTTACTAACATTTTTAATGTTGTGACTAAAAATGGTAATTGCACAACACCTTTAATATTACCAATAGGAATTAACGCCATTAATGGATTGCGTTTATAGGCTTTTACCTTTTTCCCATTTAATTGTTTGATGATTGCTTTGGCTAAATAGTTTCCCTGTTCATTGGCTAGATAACCTAATTTGGCTTCTCCCACATCGGCAATGTCACCTAAAGCATATAAATTATTTTCACCGATCACTTTTAAATTATTGTCAATTTTTACAAAACCAGAATCATTTAGAATATGTTTTAAACTCTGCTGTAAAAAAGCATTGTTCGCTTTGGCTCCCACGGCTTCTAATACTAATTCTGCAGTGGATTCTTTTGAATTTTTATCAATGTATTTACCCTGTGCATTTTTTTTATAACGTGTATTAAATTCTAAATTAACACCCAGTTGTTTAAGTTGTTTTTGCGCCGTAGTTTGTGTTTTTTGTTTAAAGCCATTTAATAAACTAGGTCCACTATGCGATAGGGTGATGTTTATTTTTGGCATGGCCGCTGCAATTTCTCCTGCTAATTCAACACCCACTACCCCGCCACCTATCACCAATACAGATTTTGTTTTAAGTAATTGTTCATGCAGTGACAGCATTTCTTTATTTCTATCTTGTAATGTTAAAGCGTGATGTGATTTTGCTAACGACATAGTTGGGTAACTGGTGCCTGAAGCTATGATTGCTTTTTTAAAATAATAAACGCTGCCATCTTCTAAAGTGGCTTTTTGCTTATCGAGTTGTTTGATGGCACCTTGTTTAAATTGACCACTTAAAAAGTCTTGATACTTTTTACGTGCTTGGTTTTTTGTTTGTAACGGGTTTGCGAAACTTCTTAGGGTTGAATAAGTTACTTCAAAATAATCTTTTTTGTCTATTAATAAAGTGGATACCCCACCTTTTTCAAGTGTTTGTGCAGTTGCTACACCAGCAAAACCACCACCAATGATTAAAACGTCTGTTTGATTCGCCATGTTGAGCACCTTTAAAATCTGTTAATAAATTGATAAATAGATAATAAGGTGTTGCATTAATATTGGAAATGATCGATTTTACAACGACGATGTGCATTTTTGCACAGGATGTTGACTGTAAATTTGTGTATTGTAGGCAAGGTTATGTATTAAGCGGATTTTTAATTAAATTAAAAACAGCCACAATAACTTAAAACATAGAGTTAATGATTAATCTTTAAATGAGGTAAACATGGATAAATGGAGTGAAATTCGTACGGCTTATCAGTTGGCCAAATTAAAAACATTAAGTGCAACCGCTCAACAAATGGGGGTACATCGTTCAACGGTGATGCGTCATATAGATGTTTTGGAAGCACATTTAGGTGTGGTGTTATTTCAGCGTAATGATAAAGGTTATATTGCAACCGAGGCGGGATTAGAAGTGATGCGATTAGGTGAAATTACGCAAGTCCAATTTAACCAGTTAGCCCATCAATTACGTAATCAGGATCAAGAATTATCGGGAGTGTTAACCATTACCTGTATGAGTGCTATTGCATCAATATTAATGCCTGCAATCAAACAATATCAAAAACTAAATCCGTTAATGCAAGTTGAGATAAAAGGCGATGAGCGTAATTTTGATTTGGAATATGGCGAAGCTGACATTGCATTTCGTGCAGGTGCTAAACCACAAACGTTAGATAATATTGTTAAAGTGTTATACCAAGATAATATGGTGTTATCGGTACATCAAAGTTACATAGATGCATTTGGTGAACCTAATAAAAATAATCTACAACAACAGCGATTTATCGCAATAGCACAGCGTCCCAAACATTTATTATGGAATGAATGGTTGTATGAAAATTTTACAGACAGTCAAATAGTTTTAAAGGGTAATGATCCACATATATTAAAACAGGGCTTAATGGCAGGTATTGGTTTGGGATTTACGCCATTGCAGTTTATTAAAAATCAGCCAGACGTTTTTGAAGTAGACATTGATAAAAAATGGGATGTATCAATATGGATGTTAATTCATCGTGATATGAATAAGATGGTCAAAATTAAAGCGTTTTTAAAAGTGCTAAAACAAACTGAATTGAATTCATTTGATTGGTAAAAATAATCAATTAGGCTCAAATTATTGGCAGTTAATGTAAAACAAGAAACTAGATACAAGCTAAAAACATTAACCAAGTAACTGGCTGTCTAGTCCAAAAAATAGACAGGACCTTAAAATACAGGTTTTAATTTACTTTAACACTTTATGAATTTTAGGCTGAGGTTTTTCTACATTTTGTAACTGTAGATTATCAAATCACCATATTGATGATAAATAATCACTTTTATCTGATTCATAATATTTCACCTTTGTTTTATCTTGTTAATCGATTTTATTTTGTAATAAAGTCGTTTAATTACCTGACTATCATTCGTTTTCATTTGCTGACAGAACGTAACCAATCATTTAATACATAAGTGGTTAATCCATTGTCCATCAACTATTTTTAGTACATTGAACTGAATTTTTGAAGGTATATTATGAACTCCTTAGCCGAAAAAACCTGTGTACCTTGTCAGGGTGATATCCCCCCTTTAATGGGTTATAAATTGATTAATTTATTTGAACAACTTACAAATGATTGGGCATTGGTTAACTCTCATCATATAGAAAAAGAGTATAAATTTAACAATTTCCAGCAGGCTTTAGAATTCACTAATCGAATTGGGGCCATAGCAGAGGAACAAAATCACCACCCAGATATTCATTTAAGTTGGGGTAAGGTAAAAATTATTATCTGGACTCATAAAATAGATGGCCTAACAGAAAGTGATTTTATTTTTGCTGCAAAAACCGATGATGTTTTACATAAAGTGAATTAACAAACATTACATAACTCCTAAGCTCACTTACAAACTATTTTGAAATTAACGTCATACTTAAACTGTACTCCATTTTTTTTGAGAGGGTGTATGAGTTTACCGCTGCATATTCAAAACTGGTTTATTCCAATAAGTGAGCATTCAAAAACCCTAGGGCAAGCATTTAAATCTATGCAAGCAAATGCCCTTGCGCAGAATTCCATTCCATTGATTATACAATTAGTAGAAAATCCAAAATATGAAATCCCTGGGCTAGAATTTTTTAGCGGTTCTACCGATCTTATTACTCATGATTACATCCACTTACTTTTAGGGCGCGGATTATTACCTAAAGATGAAGCGTTTGTTTTAGGCTTTACTATGGGTTCCACAAATCGAGTCAGTGATTTTGAAGCAAAAATATATGGATTATTTAGCAAATTTATTTACCCCAAGGAATATAGGTTTACTCAGCAGGATTTTGAGGTGTATAAAGACGCGGTGCGTTTGGGATTTATTTCAGATTGTAAAGCTTTAAACAAGATACAGTTTGAGGATTATTTAAACTATAGTTTGCCTGAGGCTAGGACGTTAATCGGTATTGAAGAGTCTTTATTACATGCTTATTATAAGATTGAAAAACACAGATACCCCAATTCAATAGAAAGCCAAAGATTGCTGCAATAATCCACTTTATTAAAAGTGATTGATACAAACAATCTAAGACCATTATTTAATGTAATCCCATTTAAAGATTCAGGGCCTGCTCTATTAAAGTTTTTGGTTGTAAATGGCGGTACTCTGGATTCACCCAACAGATAGGTAATTCTTCATCAGAAAGAAAAATCAAATCCGCTTTGGCGTATTTTTCAGGATCCTGCGCTTCTTCTCCAACTTGATCAATCCCAGTCACAGTAGAGTCATAGAGACTAAACAATTGTTCGACATTAACTATTTCTATCATATGGCCATTTAATCTATTTTTTAAAAACATGGTCGACCTCTTAAACTTATTTGTTATGTATAGATTTTAGGATAAAACCAAGCAGTTGCATATTTTACTTTAATCTAAAAAACCCTATTAAGAATGCTAAAAAAGTCTTAGTAAATAATTGTATCTAAAATATAATTATTGTTACAAAAAAATTAATATCATAGAACTCAAAGTTTTAACATTTTTTTTAGTGTCATTCATATCTGTCCCCGATGTGTAAAACTATTAGGTTGTTTTGAATTTTTGTTATTTGAGTTAGTTTGATGATTTAGACATTTTTGTTTAAGACAGGTTGATGTGTGAAGTTGAGATGTGACTGCGTTAGAATTGTGAGTTAAGTGACTGCCCACTTTTTTGGCTGTCTAGTCAATAAACTGGGCAGGTCTCAATATTTTCAGCTAGGACGTATAGTCTTAGTTTGTGCTGAATCTGTCATGTTATAACTCCTAGCTGTCCTATATCTTAAAAGGAATCATCTATTACTAATGCAGTGCTTCAGGCATAACCTTCAGCTTTATACTTAAAATTTTAATATATCAATCAATGGCAATGATTAAAATCAGCACATTTGTATCCTGTATTTGCTGGGGTTTTAAAATTTGTACATATATTGATCTAAAGCGTCAATTAAGTCACATTTTATATATAAATCTCAAACTGTCTGTTAACAATTGACTATCATCGCCCTCGTAAATAAATACTTAGTTTTGTAACTAAAGGAAAAGAATATGATTTTCAATAAAACAGCTTTAGCAATGGGTGTTGCGGCATCCCTTGTTTTGAGTAGTTGTAGTGGCGACAATGAAGGACCAGATACAACTAATACTCCTGTAGGTACGCTTACTCAAACAGGAACAAGTACTGATACTGCTACTAATACTGGTACTAATACAGATACCGATACAGTTGCAGATGCCGGTATTAATCAAATAGTTGCAACGGGGGTAGAGTTTACTTTAGTTGGGACTGGTTCGGATGACCTTATTTATAGCTGGAATATCAATGATCAGGATTATTCAGGTAAATCAGTGGTTATTACTTTGTCAGTTGCAGGCACCTATGATGCAGTGCTAACAGTAACGGATTTAGATGGTACTACTCATACAGACATTATAACAATTACTGCGCAAGTAGTGACTTCAAATGCTGACCCTATTGTTTCGGCGGGTGTAAATATTACTGTTAAGACGGGGGACGATATTGTATTTAGTCCTGTTGCTAACGATTCAGATGGTGATGATTTAACTTATAGCTGGGTAATTGATTCAGTTACTTATGTCGGTGCAACTCCAGAAAATATTACAATTACAACCGCAGATACTTATTTAGCAACACTAACGGTTGAAGATGGTAACGGTGGTACGGCTACTGATTCATTATTTGTTACTGTTGAAGAAACGATTGTTGTTAATTCAACTCCTACTGTTTCAGCGGGTGCAAATATCACTGTTAAGACTGGAGACTTAATTGTATTTAGTCCTGTTGCTAACGATTCAGATGGTGATGATTTAACTTATAGTTGGGTAATTAATAATGCCACCTATGCAGGGGCAACACCTGCCAATGTTTCAATTTCAGCAGCAGCTACTTATTTAGCAACGGTAACTGTTGATGATGGTAACGGTGGTACGGCTACTGATTCAATGTATATTACCGTCGAAGAAGCAGTTGTTGTTGATAATACTGCTCCTGTAGCGAATGCAGGTGTTGATCAAACAGTAACTACAGGTGTTGAGTTTACATTAGTAGGTAGTGGATCAGATATTGATAACGACTTACTTACTTATAATTGGAATATTAACGGTGTTGATTATTCAGGTATGTCAGTTGATGTAATTTTGTCTGCTGCAACCACATACAATGCAATATTCACTGTAATGGATTCAAAAGGCGCCACACACACAGACAATATTACTGTAACTGCGCAAGTACCTACTTCAAATACTACCCCAGTTGTTACAGCGGGTTCAAATATCACTGTTGAGACTGGGGAATTAATTGTATTAAACCCTGTTGCTAGTGATTCAGACGGTGATGCTTTAACTTACAGCTGGTTAATTGATTCAGTTACTTATGTGGGTGCAACACCAAGCAATCTTTCAATGGCAATAGCAGGAACTTATTTTGCAACGGTAACAGTTGAAGATGGTAACGGTGGTACGGCTACTGCTTCAATGTATATTTCTGTCGAAGAAGCAGTTGTTAATACCGCTCCTGTAGCGGATGCGGGTGTTGATCAAACAGTAACAACAGGAGTTGAGTTTACCCTAGTAGGTACGGGTACAGACGCTGATAACGACGCTCTTACTTATAGCTGGAATATCAACGGTGTTGTTTATTCAGGTATGTCAGTTGATGTTATTTTGTCTGTTGCAACCACATACAATGCAATATTCACTGTAACAGATTTAGATGGTGCTACTCATACAGACACTATTACAGTAACCGCGCAAATGCCTACTGTAAATAGTGACCCTATAGTTTCAGCGGGTGCTTATATTACTGTTACAACTGGGGAAATTGTTGTACTTAGTCCACTTGCGTCTGATTCAGACGGCGATGTTTTAACTTATAGCTGGATAATTAATAATGTCACTTATTCAGGTGCAACACCTGCCAATATTACACTTACTAGTGCAGGCACTTATCAAGCAACGGTAACCGTTGATGATGGAAATGGTGGTACAGCTACTGATTCCACATTTATTATTGTTGAAGAAGTTATTGTTGTTAATGCTGATCCTATTGTTGCAGCGGGCTCAAATATCACTGTTAACACTGGGGACGATATTGTATTTAGTCCACTTGCTAATGATTCAGACGGTGATACTTTAACTTATAGCTGGGTAATTGATTCAGTTACTTATGTCGGCGCTACTCCAGCAAATGTTTTAATTACAATGGCAGGTACTTATTTAGCAACGGTAACAGTTGATGATGGTAAAGGTGGGTCGGCTACTGGTTCATTATATGTAACTGTTGAAGAAGCTTCAAACCCAATAAACAATGCTCCTGTAGCGAATGCCGGTGTCGACTTTGATGTTGAAACAGGTGTTATGTTTAGCCTGACGGGTAGTGGTACAGATGCTGATAACGACATGATGACTTATAACTGGAATATCAACGGTGTTGATTATGCTACCAATCCAGCGATAGTGACTTTGTCTGTAGCTACAACTTACAATGCGGTATTAACAGTGACTGATTCAAACGGTGCTAGTCATTCTGATTCTGTAATTGTGACTGCTGCTGATGCAGTTGTTGTTGAAGGACCACCAGATGTCATCATTGATCCAATTGATTTAGAAGACGCAATTGATGATGCTACTGGTATGGGTGAAGATTCATCGGGTAACGTTGTTTATACGCCGTTAGAGCCGGGGCAAGTACCTGAAGATGTTGATCCACCAGCAGTAATCACAATTGATGAAAATGGAAACGTGGTTGAATATGAATTACCTCGTCCACATATCTTCGATTATGGTTTACCGTTAGGTTCTGGTTATATCCTAGATGACTTTAATGATAATGATCACCAAAATAACGTAGGTGGTGCTATGGGTACCATGCATTGTGAAAACTACACAGAAGGTGGTGGTTACTGGTATGTGTTTGCAGGTGAGGAATCTTCAATTACAAACAAAGACGGTTTGCCAGTTAATGCATATAACATTATTGAAGCAGTAGAAGATCGTGTTATGGAAATTAACTTAATAGCAGGTCCTGGTGATAATGGTTATGCAGGTGTAGGTACAAACATTGTATTTGAAGAATACCCAGTGCCATTAGATGGCTTAAACTCAGTTGAAATTCGCGTGAAAGGTACCGGTACTGTAGTGCCAATGTTTGAGCCTAATCGCATTGCATTAGGCTTAGATGCTGAGTCATTAGGTACAGCAGAGCCTGATTGGGGTAATTATGCAGCTGATCCCATTACGTTATCAAACAATTGGACAGTGTTTACAATCCCTGCATCTGAGTTTATTGGTGAAGCGTATTCATTATTAGGTGGTGATCAAGGTGGTGATACAACTTTAATGAGTGAAGCAGAAGCAACTAAATTCTTTTTCCAAATTAAAGATGGCGCAGAAGCTACGATCATAATTGATTACATTAAGTTTAATGGATCGCTAAGTATTGCTGATATCCCTTATAAGAAAGAGGGGGTTCCAACTGTTGAAGAATGTGGTCTGATTGCAAGTATTGAAGATGGCTCTTACGTTCAAGGTACACCTTCAACAATTCCAGAGCCTTATCTTGATTGGGCTTCAGTATCAGAGATTCCTACTCCAGATGCCGTGACTCTTGAAGATACTCAGCTACCTGCTCATACAGGTACTCCAAACTGGTTACATGTAGTTGGATCTAAAATGTATGACAGCAATGACAGGCAAGTTCGTTTAACAGGTGTTAACTGGTTCGGTTTTGAGACTCGTGCTCTGATCCCAATGGGTTTATGGTCTGCAGCCGAAGGCGGTCGTACTTATATAGATATGTTAGATCAAATTAAAGCGCTTGGTTTTAACACAGTACGTATTCCATTCTCTGATGAAGTGATATCTCTTTCACGTGGGACTTTAGCGGGTCATGAACAATTAACCTTTGCAACACCTAAAACGTTCTCAATTGATTTGGATGCCAATGATCTTACTGAAACGGATACACCATTAGACTTATTAGATAATATTGCTGATTATGCTCAGGTAATTGGTCTTAAAATCATCTTAGATTCTCATTCACGTCAAAGTGATGGTTATTTAGTGGAAGGTTATTGGATCAATCCAGACTTTACATTCACAATGGATGACTGGATTGAAAACTGGAAACATTTAGCGTATCGATATAAAGATAATGATGCGGTGGTTGCAATGGATCTAAATAACGAACCTCACTTTGATGCATATTGGGCTGACCCAGCTCAAAATGGTAAAAGCTTAAACGAAACTCATAACTGGAACGATGTAGCAACAATATTGGCAAATGAAATATTGGATGTTAACCCGAATGTACTCATCATTGTTGAAGGGGTTGAGCGTACTTATGAAGATGCTCCTGCTCTTGAGGCATACTGGTGGGGTGGTAACTTACAAGGTGTAAGAGATAATCCGATTGTATTAGATTTTGGAAACCGTCAGTCTAAGCTTGTGTATTCGCCCCATGTATACGGACCTGAAGTGTATGTTCAGCCTTGGTTTAAAGATGCTAACTTCCCTAACAACTTAAAGTATATCTGGGAAGATCGTTTCGGATTTGTTAATACTGAAGACTTAGGTCATATGTTGATTGGTGAGTTTGGTATTAAAAATTACGTACCAGGGTCTGTATCTAATGCATGGTTTGAAGAGTTCTTAACATACATTGGTGATCGTAAAGACGGTTACTCTTGGACATTCTGGGCTTGGAATCCAAACTCAGGTGATACCGGTGGTATCTTGGAAAATGACTGGAGCGCAGTGAATACTTGGAAAATTGATTATTTAAACGGAACACATTCTCTGAAAGGCGGTCCAGGAATTAATCAAATGGCACCATTAATTGGTAACCAAAACGGTCAATAATATTTAGAAAGATTTAATTTCTATATTAAAAAAGCCCTGCTGAATTGATTTAGCAGGGCTTTTTTTTGTCTGATGTTCAGGCAATAATTTTATAGGGGATTAGTTGTTATCACTAATTTTCCTTTCTGTTGTTAAGTATTGGGGTTATCCATGTGAATACCCCGTTCAATAGGCGAAGTAATATTCTTTCTTTTTTTAGTAAATTAATTCTTATTTTGTCAGTTTGTCTATTTAATAAGCAATGGCAAGTATGACCCTAAAATTGACTATTGTAGCGTCACAAAAATGCAACTCTCTAAGTTATTGGTTGGATATTTGTGGCATCTTGGTTTGGTTTGGTTTGGTTTGGTTGAGGTGTGATTTCAAGATTTGACGTCATTAGATTTTGTTCAAAGTAGGTGATAACTTGTCCATATTTATTTTTATATGCAAAAAAGCAAGCGATCACCCAATTAAAAATAGACGTCCTTTAATTGCAAAAAAAACATATTTTTTGTAAGGATATTAAATCACGAGTATCTAAAATGTATAAGAAAGATAAATGTATAAGAAAGTTAAATTTGTAAGAAAATTAAAACATCCATTAACAACAAACAAAAGGTTCATAATATGACAATCTATAATAGGTTAAAACAGACGTTAGGTTTAGCTATTATCGGCGCAACTGTTTTGATAGGCACCTCGCAAGCTGCAACTCAAACAATGATCGTAGCCGGTGGTTGTTTCTGGTGTGTCGAATCCGACTATGAAGCCGTTGAAGGTGTGAGTGAAGTGGTGTCGGGTTATATTGGTGGTCATACACAAAACCCAACCTATAAACAAGTTTCCTCCAATCAAACAGGTCATTTTGAAGCGGTTAAAATCACTTTTGATGATGCGGTTGTTTCATTAAAAACCTTGTCGGATTATTACTGGAAAACAATCGACCCAACAGATGCAGAAGGCCAATTTTGCGACAAAGGCACACCCTATAAAACGGCAATGTTTTATCAGAGTGCCGAACAAAAAGCAGTATTTGAATCATCATTGGAATTTGTTAAAACAAACAAACCGTTTAGCGCTAACATTGTAACTCCTATCCTGGCGGCGACAGAATTTTACCCAGCAGAAGATTATCACCAAAACTACTACATAAAAAACCCAAAACGTTACGCCTTTTACCGTTTTAGTTGCCGACGTGATAAAAAAATTGAAGATTTGTGGGGAACTGTTGAAAGTAAAAAACATCATTAGATTTCTAGTGGATGATTTTTTAAATTCTAGACTTGATTCTCCCAAATTTGTTCACTGACTTAAAACTTGTATTTTGATATTCGATTAAGGTTAGGTTTTCGGGTCTGGCCTTTTTTTATGTCTTAAAGAAAATTAGGTGTTTTACTTTTGTTTTGTTGGCTGCTCTTTAGGGGGAAAAACAAACACGATAATCGAATGTTTATTCAAAAGTGGGTGTCACTTTTGAACCTCACTTTTGAACCTTTTGAACCTTTTGAACCTTTCTAATGTAATCCGTAAAATTTAGCGTTTAATACTCAAATTTTAGGATTTATTTACTCTTCCCCATTGGTCTGGCTTATCTTAGTGTCATTCTGACTTGCCTCCTTAAGCAAAACAAAGTTCACGTTACAAAATTTCTGGAATGAAAAATGAAGGCACATGTTTTAGTGATGTTTTAATGTCACGTTGTATTTCATATAAAGTAAAAGGTAAATAAGGCCGTTTATGTCTTTTAATCGAAAGAATGCATATTTAAAAATGATGCAAAAGGGGCTACTAGATATGCTGCCTCTGAATTTAGCTGTGATCCCTTGGGGTATATTATGTGGCTCTTTAGCGATTCAGCGAGACTTTAGTATTTTAGAAGCGCTATTGATGCCAATACTGGTTTATGCTGGCGCAGTGCAGTTAGTTGTCATTGAGTTAATGCATGACAATACACCATTGGCGACCATTTTATTTACAGCGTTTATTATTAGTTCACGTCATTTTTTATATGGTTTAGCGTTAAGAGATAAACTCAAAAATATGCCATTAAGATGGCGCGGCAGTTTAGGTTTTTTATTAACGGACGAGCTATTTGCATTATCTGGTCATCATAAATCCTATAAAGGCAAACTCAGGCTGGTTTATGCGTTATTTGCTGGGGGGAGTTTTTATATTAGTTGGGTAATTTGGAATATTATTGGCATAGCTGCAGGTAGTTATTTACCTGATTTAACCCATTTAGGTTTAGATTTTGCTATTGCCGTGACGTTTATCGCTTTAGTGATCCCTTCAATTGTGAATTTACCGATGTTAGTGACTGTGTGTGTCGCGGGAGTTTTATCGGTTTTTTTTAAATTATTTAATTGGGAGTTTGGATTCGTTTTAGCATCTGTCACAGCTATGTTCTTCGGGGTTATAACTTCAAGATTACAACTCAAGCTGATTAAGAAAAACAACAAAAAGCTGAATGATAAAACAGAGAATCCATTATGACTTTACTGACTATTTTTTTATTAGCCTGTATTACGTTTTTAAGTCGTTATTTGTTTTTACACCCAAAGCTGCCGTTAGTGATAGGGCCTAAATTGCAAAACTTTTTAAGTTTTAGTGCACCTGCTGTTTTAACCGCTATTTGGGTGCCTATTATCTTTGTTAAGGACAATAACCTAGATATAAGTGTAAGCAACCCCTACTTAATCGCGGCCACTGTTGCTGTAATAGTATCCATAAAAAGCAAAAGCATTTATTTTACTTTGGCGGCGAGTGTGACAGTTTTTATATTATTACGTTTGTTTACTGTTTTTAATTAAAAATTATTTTAAAGCTGTTGTGAATATATCCAAACCACTTCCAGTAAGGGTTTCAAAACTGTGGAAATTCATAATCTAATATTTTTTATGTGTCGCGTAGATTGTAAAATTCAGTACCTAATACTCAAATTTGAGTAACAGTTTTTTTGTTTTATAAGTTATAAGCTGACCTGACTCATACAAGTGAAATGCTCAAAAGGTCGAAAGGACGATAGAATAAATTCATTCCAAACCTGTTTTTAAAGTGTAATTATTTTGTAAGAGGTTATTCGGTGGTTTTTAGTTTTTAGTTTTAGTTGTTTTTCTGACTGTAAAGTTAATTTGATAGATGCTACCTCTCAAAACGCCCCTCCTCCCCAAAAAATAGGGTCTTATCGAGCAGATCAATATCCATTACTATAAAAAATTTAAATTCAAACAGTTAATATTCTAACAACATAAAATTCAAAAATGACCCACTGCAAACAAAACACCTCATTAAATAATATTACAAATTAATATTTGCCAATCTCTACTGTGTGACGTACAGTACTTACTGTGCAATACACAGTAAGTGGGAATCAACATGACATTAGAACCTGATCGGTTATTAAAACTCACCATGGAGCTACGCCGCGGCGTATTGGTACTGGCTGTATTAAGCTCGTTAAAAAAAGAACATTATGGTTATTCACTGCGAAAAAAATTAGCCAATACTGGTTTAGAGATTGACGAAGGTACTCTCTATCCTTTACTTCGTCGCTTAGAAGCACAGGGTTTGTTAATCAGCAATTGGCGAGAAGAAGAAGGACGTAAACGTAGGTTTTATCATATTTCTGAAGATGGAAAAGAGGCGTTATTATTAATGAATAACGAGTGGAACCATTTAAATAATTCAATACTTAATTTACAGGAGACATTAAAATGAATTGGTTAAAAAGATATGTTCATGCCGTTAAATATTACCTACCGAACAAACTTAAAGATGACGTAGCAGATGAGTTGTACGCAGATTTACAAGATCAATGTGATGATCAAGCTGCTGAATTAGGTCGTGAATTAACCCAGCAGGAATATCATCAAATATTATTAAAACGGGGTCATCCGATGTCGGTTGCCGCCTCTTATCAACCTCACAAAACATTAGTCAGTGCTGAATTATTTCCTGTGTATTGTCAGGTACTGAAGTGGGTGATGTTTGTTTTATTTATGGTGCAATGTATAGCGGCACTGGTGAAGGTTTTCATCCAACTTGATCCTAATTTTGTGCAAATAGTTTTGTCTATTATCCGTAATACTCTTAATTCAGGATTAACCAGCTTTGCTATTATCACTATAATTTTTTACTTGATCGGCGAAAACATCACACGTAAAGCAATTTTTAAAGACTGGCACCCCAAAACACTATCTAAAACAACCAGCAGTGGGGATCAAATTAGTATTTTTGAAAGTATAGTGGGATTGCTGTTTCAATTATTGTTCCTAGGTTGGATTAATAACCTATTCAGTTTAATCAGCATTCATATCGGTGTTTTTACTGTTAACACAAATGATCAGCTGCAAGCCTCATTACCTTTGATAAATTTCGTTTTGTTATTAGGCATCGCCTTTAGTGTCTGTAAAATACTTTATCCTTATTGGAGTAAAAAACTGATTTGGGCAAATTGGTTGCATTTTTTCGTTTCATTTATTGTATTAATCGTGTTGTACCAAATTAATGCCCCCCTTAACTTTGAAGTGATCAATAGTGAAGGGGTGTTATCAAATTATCAAATCCCATCAAGTTGGTGGCGTAATTTATTAATGATAATTGGTTTTGTTTTTATCATAGAAATATTTTTTTCTATCAGACGTTATCTACGATTAATATAAAAATTGACTGAAAATGTAGAGGGTTGTGTTTAGATTTTTGAATTAAAAAAGTAAAAGTTGTAGACATGACCCTTTCAGAGCTTTTCCTTTAGTGACTCAATATTTTAATCAGCTCTGGGCTTTTAATAGTATTGATGGCAACTGGCTTATTTTAGCCTGCAAAAGCCCACAGGCAATATTGCCTAAGCAGATTAGAAAACAAGCTAAAATTCTAAGTCGCTCTTTGGGTTTTTTTTTACAAAAAGTGTCGCTGAGATTGAACGATTAGTTTAGGTTAACTATTTTGTTGGTTGCCAAGGTGATTCTAATTTCGGGTACCCACCGTTATAGGCATCTTGAATATAATTGCTTACCTTGCCAGCCTTAATCAGTTGTTGTAAACCTGAGTTAAACTTTTTAATAAAAACCTCATTATTTGGATCATTTCTAGACAGTAGTAGAAAAAGCCCATCGCTGCTTTGGGGAATTGGATGAAATGTAATACTTTCTTTTTGTTCGTCATTTAAACTCATCAAAATACCCTTGGCTACCGCTCGTTCCATTAATCCAAGTTGGATACGAGAATTCAGAAGCATACTAATAATTTGTTTTTCACTTTTTAATCGTTGAACTGATATTTTTCCAGATTTTTCAGCATTTTCGAATTCCTCATGGTAGTTGTATCCAATGTTGGCTCCGATAGAAAGCCCAGATAGATCGTCATGAGAATTCCAGTCAAATTGAAAAGATTTTAAATGAAAAAACATGTAATCCTGTTGTGCAATCGCATCGCTATACAAATACTCTGTTTCACGTTCCTCATGGTAACCCCATAACGAAGAGCCGTTCCATTGATCACTTAAAGTAATTACCAGTGCTCTTTTCCATGGAAAGAACCCATATTCCACATTTATACCTTCGATATTAAATGCCTCAGTGACAATACGATTATAAGGTCCGAAATGCTCAGAATATTGGGAAAGGTAAGGTTCCCATTCGCCAGTAGCGATACGTACAGTTTGAGCATAGGAATGGGTGCTTATTACAATTATTAATATTGAAAAAAGACGAAGAAAACTTACTAATTTCATGATAAATGGGCCATTTCAGAAACAATGTTTAGATTATAGTAAATAGCTAACATTCCATTAAATCATAATAGAGTAAGATATTTTTTTTTATTACTATTAGAAATCAAAAAATATTTGTTTGATAATTTTAATTGGACCCCTGTACTTTCAATCGATTATGTAAATACAATATTTTCATGTAGTGGTATGTGCCCACGGGCACTTATGGATTAATTTATATTCCCTTCAATTACCTCTTTTTTGTCTTCAAAAATCTGTTTTAAAAAACTCACTATTGTTTGAATTTTAAGTTATCTCGTAAATCAGGGTGGTATAACAGCCATAAATCGTATTTATGTTCAGAGGTATAAGGCGAGATACGCACTAAGTTTGGGTCAATATCTGCCATAAAACACATTAATATTCCCACTCCCATAGACTCTTTACAGGCGGCATAATTAATCGCACCACGTAAAAATCGATGTTACCAATGGAATTCTGCTGACAACAATGTGGGGTCTGATTTAAATGAGTACACACTTACAAGCAACGATGCGCATTCAGATATCACTGTTGTTGTAACAGCCAGTGACCTCAATGGTGGTATTGTTAGTGTTAGTTCCGCAGTAATTTTGGTTGTGAATACTGAGCCTACATTCAGTGGCATAGCAGTTGATAACGCACCAATAGATAGTCTTTATATCTTTTCGCCAGAAGCTAATGACATTGACGCTGACACTTTGATTTATTCAATTGTTAATCAGCCTGCTTGGTTAAGTTTCAGTACAACGTCTGGAACCTTAACCAATACACCTTCACAAAATGATGTCGGGGATTACGACAACATTATAATATCGGTTAGTGACGGCACAGCAATGTTATCTCTTGCAGCCTTTAGTATAAAAGTAACCATAGATACAGATGGCGACGGTATGATTGATAGTGTTGATACCGACGACGACGATGACGGAGTGGATGATATAGATGATAAATTTCCATTAAATGAAGACGAATATCAAGACAGCGACAATGATGGAATCGGTGATAATAGTGACCCCACCCCTTATCCACCATCGGGTGAATTTAATATTGAATTCACTGAGTATTCAGTTGTTGAAAACGAATTAGTGATTGTTATCAATATTCTACGCAGTGAAGGAGACTTCGGTGAATTAGCGATAGACTATTCATTACAAGATGGCTCAGCAGAAAATTCAGCAACGGCAACCTTAGATTATGAGTTTTCTGCAGACACGCTTATTTTTGCAGATGGAGAAATCAGCCAAGCTATCACCATTAATATTGTTGATGATTTCGATTATGAAGGTGATGAGGTTTTTGTTATCAATTTAAGTAATCTTGTGGGCGACGGCACTATCGGTTTAATCAATACGGCAAGCATAACCATAATTGAAAACGAGAGTGTGGCTGCTGGTGAAATAGCTTTTGAATTAGAAAATTATTCTGTTAATGAAAATGATGGTGAATTAAGTATTAATGTAATACGAACTGGTGGCAGTTATGGTGAATTGAGCCTGTCCTATAATACTGTTGATGGTTCTGCTATTGCTGGTATTGATTATGTTGTTGCCAGTAGCATGTTGATATTTGCAGATGGTGAAACAACAAAAACTCTATCAATTGAACTGATTGATGATGACAGTTTTGAGGTTGATAAAACATTCAATGTTAAATTATCTAACTTGATGGGTGGCGGTTCAATAGGTTCTAGTTTAACAACTATTACTGTATTGGATGATGAGTTACAACCTCAAACCGGAGTGTTAGAAATTGAACAAGGTACGTATTCAATTGATGAAAATGGCATGGCATTAACATTAAATATTATCCGAACAGGGGGTGACTTTGGTGAAGTGAGTGTTGATATAACCGCTGAAGATTTTTCCGCTACTTTTGCACTAGATTATGAGTTTGATATTCAAACATTAAGTTTTAGCGATGGCGAAGTGATTAAATCCATTACCATCGACATTACCAATGACAATGAGTTTGAAGGCGATGAGTTTTTCAGTATTCACTTAAGTAATGTGATTGGTACATCAGTAGGTAATCAATCATCGACGCTAATTACTATTATTGAAAATGATGTTGTGCCTACTGCTGGTATTATTCAGTTCAGTGGATCGGCGTATTGGGTTTCTGAAAATGCCTCAACAATACTACTGACAATCACAAGAACGAATGGCAGTTATGGTAGTGTTAATGTTGATATCAATACAATTGATGGATCAGCATTAGCCACAGAGCATTATCAACAAATAGTTGAAACTTTAACCTTCCTTGATGGTGAAATAAGCCAGACTGTTTTAATCACAATTTATGATAATGCAGATTTTGGCGGAGATAAAAACTTTAATATTAGTTTGTCGAACCTTCAAGGTGATGCCACTTTATCTAATTATGCAACTGCAAGCATAACCATTGTTGAAGATGAGTCGGCTCCTCCAGCGGGTATTTTACAATTAAGTGGTGAGAGTTATTTTGTTGAAAGCGGCCAAGAAAACATCGTTATTACTGTAGTGCGAACAGAGGGTAGTTTTGGTGATGTGAGTGTCGACTATACTATCTATGAAAATAGTGAGAGTACACTTACAAGTGGAACGGTTTATTTTGTTGATGGTGAAATGAGTCAGACAATAACATTGAATGTCGTTGGTTATAATATTGATGAAAATACAGAATTCTTAACGGTGACTTTAAGTAATACCAGTAACGCAGCTTTAGGTAATATTCAAAGTGCAAAGGTTTTATTGCAAGATGAAACACCTGTTGATGAACCTCTAGCTGATGAATCACCTGAAAGTGGGAAAGGTAGTAGCAGTTCTGGTAGTTTAACTATAGAAATTTTTGTTTTGTTTATGTTGATATTTACTGGCCTGCGTTATCAATATAATAGGGGTTTAAAGCGTGATTAAGTTCAGAGCTTGTTTCACTCTATAAAACATTATTCAAGCCGCTAAACAGCGGCTTTTTTTTGGTTTCCTGTAAAAAGTGGGTGGCCCCAATATGTATTTCCAAACCAATAACACAATTTTTAAAATAAGCATTATATTAAATCTCAACTAGCCACATATAAATCACTTTTCACCTATAACGCACTTTCCACCTTTTAAGCACCGTTTTACCTATAAATCTATTTTGTACGAACATCACTTACAGCCTGTCCCACTTACAACAGTTAGCAGTCCCTCCTATATCCATTGATTGTTTTTCAGCAATTCTTGACCTTAGCTGTACAAATAGGGAAGATGTGTTCTTTTTTGTTAAGGGCCTAATGTGAAACTAAGTATTAAGTCTACTATTTTGGCAATGTTCATTTTATTTTCAACACAATACGCCAGTGCCGATGCTTTTAAGAAGTATAAACAACACGATAAGTACGACCGTTATTTCAAGAAATACTCTAAGCGATTTTTTGGGGCGGGTTTTGACTGGCAATTATTTAAAGCCCAGGCCATTGCAGAATCCAATTTACGCCCCGACGCTAAATCTTATGTGGGTGCACAGGGTTTAATGCAAATTATGCCTAGGACCTATCAAGAAATTATCGGCAAAAATAAGTTTATTGAAGGTGCTGCTACGGAACCCAAATCAAGTATTGCTGCGGGTATTTATTACGACAGGCAAAAATGGAATATTTGGAAATCTGATAGACCGCTGCTCGATCGATTAAAATTTATGTTTGCTTCGTATAATGCAGGAGCACAAAATATAATAAACGCCCAGAAAAAAGCCAAAGAAAAAACTGGGCTTGAAGCAAATACATGGCAACCTGTTGCTGACAACTTAAAAGCAATAACAGGTGATCACAGTATAGAAACCATCAACTATGTTGATAAAATATTCATAATACTCGAGGATATAAATTAATGGACATTATGATAATGTTAGTAAATTTCGTTTACGCCGTAATTGGTTCACTTTTGGCAATCGTTATGATGGTCTTAGGTTACAAATTATTTGATGCAATCACACCGTTTGACACTCAAAAAGAATTAAAAAATGGCAATATAGCCGTGGGTATTGTTATTGCTGGAATATTCATTGGTTTGGGTTTAACGTTTGGTTTAGTAATGGGTATGGGCTTAAATTAAATACAACCATTAAAAAAATAAAGGCAAAACCAAGGACGTAACTTGCCGTTTTAAAAAACGGCATTATTTGCCTATTTAAATAGATATTTAGCTGCGCCATTCGGGTCTTGTCCTCCATTATCAAAATGCTATTTGCTTGACCCATCCCAATTTATTTCCATGCCCAAAATGTAATATAATAAAACACAACTCCCATAAAATAACTATTGAGATAAAAAAATGAAGAAAGCGATAATAACTGGTCTTATATTTATATTTTTTAATAGCTTTGCATATTCAGAAAATAAGTTGCCGAATATACAAGGGTTATTAGGTTTAGAATTTAATAAGGTATATACAACGGATGATGATCCGATTACCTTTAGTTCGATTACTAGTAAAAAAGTAAAAAACTCCCCAAATACAACCATGGCAGTTTTAATGACCTATGATGTGTTTGAAATAAATCAGGAGGTATCTTCTGAGTCCTTATATTATGTTATGACAACTAAAGGCAATAATAAAATAAAGGGAATTAGATCTGAAAGTATTCAGCGATATAGCACTGAACAATGTGTTAAAAAATTAAATGAAGAGTTGATTGAGGTAGGTTTATTTTACAATTTAGAAAAATATACCGAATCTAAAAGTTCAGTATCTGATGTGGAATGGTTAAAAACAAGAACTCTAAAATTAAATGATGGGTTTATTAAATTTGAATGCTCAGGCAGAGATAAAAAAATACGTATCGCAATTACTTACGCATTAAATGATGCTACGGAATTAAAATTATAAGTCGTCGATACATTTTAGGGTTAGTGTAAATAATCGATAAATATATAAAATATTTTACTCAAATCATTAAAAAGGCCAATATAAAGTGGCCTTTTTAATATCTATCCAAATCAGAAGAATATAGCTGTCAGCTCTAGCATCTTGACTAATTACTGAGTAAATAATTTAGACACGAGCCTCAAAATATGTTTTTTCTTATATCATCACAACATTATCGTTTTATTATTTGGAATCACCGGTACAAAAATGCTCGAAAAGGTTAATTGATTTAAGAAGGTTATGAACAACTAAAACCTGTAGAGGGTGGTAACCCGCATAAAACAAAACAACAAATCCCCTAGGGCACGACCAAGTTGTATTAGCTCGTTTTGTGGCTTGGTTAAGAAGAATTGTGCAGCAAATAATTTGGCTGCTTTATTCTTTAATGTATGAGTGAGTGTTGTTTCTATTTTTTAAAATTGTGCGCTCAGTAAATTCGATTTAAAAATTATTTATAGAGGTTTAATCTAATGTTAAAAAAAATATTTAAGACAGCTTTAATTATCATATTAATGCTAACTGCCTGTGTTTTGATCATTGTTATCATTATCAGTCGGCCTACATTCGTAACTAAAGTGGAGGATAAAACTGAATTATTTGTGGACAAAGATAAACTACAACAACATGTTGTTTTCTTGAGTGAAACAGCCGTTCCTCGAGATTTTTATAATCCCGAAAATTTGGATAACGTGGCCGATTACATCAAAAATGAGTTCAGTATGTTTGCTGACGATATTGAGTTTCAGCAATATGTCGTGGGTGAGCGTTCTTATAGAAATGTAATAACAAAATTTGGCCCGCAAACGGATGAAATTATTATTATAGGTGCACATTATGATGCCCATTCAACTTTACCCGGAGCCGATGATAATGCCAGTGGGGTGGCTGGGCTTATTGAATTAGGGCGATTACTAAGTACAATAGAATTAAAACAACAAGTATTACTTATTGCGTATACCTTAGAAGAAGACCCTTTTTTCAATACACAATATATGGGCAGTTATGTTCATGCAGCTTCAATAAAAAATAAGACAGTTAAAATTATGATTTCATTTGAGATGATTGGTTTTTTTAGTGATGAACCTAATTCTCAAAAATACCCGATCGATCTTTTGGGTTTAATATATCCTACTGTGGGAAACTATATAGGTATTGTAGACAGCATAGGGAGTAATAATGCTGTAGGTATAAAATCATCGATTAATAAATATACAGATTTGCCCGCTTATTCAATTAACGCACCAAGCGGTATTGATGGACTTGATCTTTCTGATCATAGAAGTTATTTGGGCTTTGGTTATCCCGCTGTTATGGTAACGGATACCGCATATTACAGAAATACGAAATATCACACCAGACAAGACACCTACGACAGGCTTAATTATGAATTAATGGCTAAGGTTGTTTATGGTGTATTTAAGTATGTCGAAGAAATTGGAAATGAATAATAAAATTTTTGGATGAAATCATTCGGGTCCCCCTTTACCAAATGCTGTTTGTCGGACCCGACACTAATTTATTCGGGTCTGTTAAATATTCAAAGGCATAAAAGGATTTTCCAACTAAAGCTAAGGTTGTTTAGCGAAAGACAGTATCAATGAGACAATTTTGTCAGTCATTTCTTCAGGTTCTATCTTTTCCGGTGTAAATGAAGCCCTGTATAAAGTCATTGCTGGAGTGAGATCTGTCAGTAAATCAAGTTGTGGATGTTCGTCTCCTATAATACGGGCAATTGCACTTCTATAATGCTCCAAACTGTAACCTGCCTTCACCGCTTCTTCAATCCCAGTATCGCCGCGCATTGCTGCAATAAGCCCAGGCACAAGATCAGGTTTTTTAAAAGCAGAGATACATTGAGAGTTAATGAGCGCTCTTAAATCGACAATAGGATCATCTGTACTATTGACCTTAGTGACGGGCATATTCCTGATTGCTTCTGCAATTAAAGCTTCTTTTTTTGGCCATCGTCGATAAATTGCACCCGTGCCAGAGCCAGCACGCTCTGCAACATCTTGAACTCGGAACTTATCAAAACCCACCTCAAGCAACAAACCTATAGTGGCTTGAAGAATTGAGTCAGTTCGACTTTCATCACGTTTTCGTCCTCTGGTTTTAACAGGACGTTTATTATTGTCTTCTTTCATAAGCACAATCATAACAGAAAATTTTTAGAGAAAGCAATCAAATGGTAATTATCCATTCCGGAAATAAATATTACCGGAAATCTTGCTTTCCGGTAATTAATATTCCACAATGCGTTTCTCAACTTAATGCAATAGGAAACAACTTGTGACTTTACAATTAACATTACAATCTAACTTCAAATTTGAATTTGCCTTTGGAAAGATAGCTCAGGGCAAAGAAATGCAACTATTTGGTGAATACTTCCCAGCAATAGCCCCTTTGATCGCAGAATACGGTAATCAACAAGTAGGCACTTTTGCCATCATAGCTTCAAATATAAAAGGGTCGGCACCTGAAATGGGCGCATTCACCCACTGGGTTTCAGAAGAAAAATATAAGGCTTTTTACAGCGACCCAAGATTTATCAAAGTTAAGACTTTACGAGATGACTCACTTGATCTGTTTTCAGAAGGGCATTTTTTTAACTCGTCGGATCATTCTTTTGAGGTAAGTACTGAATTGGATTATGCCGTTGTTATCTCAAAAGCAGAGTTAATAGGCTTAACACCTATGTTTAATTTGCAGTTAGAAAACGATAGTCCAAAACAAACCTACATAGGTCAATCGATAACACTTTCACTTTGGGATGATCATGCAGATAAATTATTAGCAGCCTCATTAGCAGATACTGAAGTTTTTCGTATTCGATTTAATGCACCAACTTCATAATAAATATAGAAAGCTATTAACCAATTTATAGAAGAAAAGCCATCTTTTTAACGTTTATCGTTTTGTCGGGATCTGCGTATAAAACAATAAGGTGGTAGATATAAAACTACAAACAATTTAATTATTTGAGAAATTTTGAGGTTACTTATGAATTATCCTGCTGCTCTACCCCACGACTTACCCAAACAAATTGCAGAAGACTTATATGTTGTTCATGGCTGTGTTAAACCTAATGCCGTGGTGCGTTTTACTCGAAACATGATTATTGTGCGAGAAAATGGCCAGCTGACTCTTATTAATCCTGTCCGAATGGATGAAGTTGGTCTTGTGGCTTTGGAAAAACTTGGCAAGATAACTAATGTGCTTCGCCTTGGTCCAGGGCACGGTATGGATGATCCGTTTTATGTAGATCGTTATAATGCGGATTTTTGGTCATTTGAGGGAGGAACCACATACACAACCCCCGCCATTAAATATGCTTTGACAGAAGGTGGTGTACTGCCTTTTTCTAACGCTAAACTTTTTGCTTTTAATCATTTGAAGGAACCAGAAGGTATAATTTTATTGGAGCGTTCGGCGGGTATACTTTTAACTTGTGACGCTATTCAAAGTTATGCCGAATTTCCACATATGCCTCACACCAATTGGTTGTCTCGACGTTTATTGCCTCGAATAGGTTTCAGCAAAGAAACACTTATCAGTAAAATGTGGATGAAACATGCGGTTGTAGATCAAGGTAAAACAAGAGCTGAATTTGAAAAATTGTTGAGCTTTAATTTCGATCAACTAATAAGCGCCCACGGCACTTTTGTTCCAAAAAATGCACGTGTTCGAGTAGAACAAGCAATTAAAAAAATGTTCGGTTAAATGCTATCTTAACAAGGACCAACTTATACAGCTTCATGCTTGTGTTTATCATCTTGACTAAATCCTGATTCAAAATGATAGGCTCGGCGACAATAAAATAAAAGGAGTTGACACATTTAAGTGAAATGGAAGAAAGAATAATTGAATTTAAAACCTGATTTTAATTTCTAATAATTTTGTGAGAGTCTATTAGATTGGTTTTTAGTTTTTAGTTTTTAGTTTTTAGTTTTTAGTTTCTAGTTTTAGTTTTAGTTTTTCTAGTTAGGGTACCATTCTTGACCAGAATGGTACCGCAATAAGGATTAGATCAATAAAAATAGTATTTTTCTGGAGTTTTAAATTCTAATACTTAAATAAAATAACCGTATTATTTAAAATACGTACTATAAAATTATAATTAAGAACTAACCAAGTAGCGTTTTATTATATTTATAGCCAAAAAATAAGTGATTTTCTCTTAATACAGTACCATTCAGGCCTGATCTAATTTATTTAAAAATCACCAAACTAAATTTGGATAGGTGAGTTTTAATTCATCAAGTTGTAAGAGTTGTGAATCTTCAAAGTTATTAAAAATAAAATCAATGGTCGCGTCTTTATTAACGATGTTGTCCATGCCGATAGGTACTTGGGTTAATTGGTTATATTCCAAATAAAAATTATTTAGCAACGTATTAGTTGAGATGTTAATTTCAGAGATATTGTTAGCACCTAAATAAATACTGTATAACAATGTATTTTGAGTTAAATCAATTTCAGTTAAATGATTAGATACAGCATTAAGTGTATCTAATTTTGTATTTTCAAGTAAATTAAGTTGACTGATATCGTTGTTTGAAACTGATAAATATATTAATTCTTTATTATTTGAAACATCCAATGACGAAATATTATTATGTTTTAATGATAAGGTCTCAAGTTTATTGTTATTAGATACATCAAGGCTCATTAAATAATTTTCGTATAAATACAAATAAATTAAGTTGATATTGTCAGATACATCTATGTTGATTAGTTGGTTGTCACTAATGGATAACAGTGTTAAATCAATATTTTGATTGGTTGTAATCGATGTTATTAAATTAGATTTTAAGTACAGTTCTTCTAAATGGCTACTACCCGTTATGTCCAAATCTGTTAATTGATTATTAATTAGCGTTAAAATAACTAGGTTGGAATCAGTAGGTAGAGTGATTAAATTTAAGTGATTGTTTTTGACCGATAACTGCAATAAATTACTATTCAGTGAAAAATCTATAGTTGTCAGCTGATTATCACTTAGGAATAAAATTTCAAGATTGATATTGTTTGAAGTATCAAAATCAGTTAATTCATTATCTTGAATTAAAATATTGGTTAATAATGGATTATTTGAAATATCTAATTCAGTCAAATTATTATTAATTGCAGAAAAATATGTGAGTTTTGTATTGGTGGAAATATCAATAAAGTCTAAGTTATTGTCAGACAGTGCAAGGTCCTCTAATAAAATATTTTTGCTAACATCAAGTTGGGTTAATTGATTGTCTATTGCAAATAAATCGTCGAGTTTGATGTTTTTAGTAATATCTAATTGAGTTATTACGTTACTCTTTATATTTAATGTCTGAAGTTGTAAATTTGATTCTGTATTAAGACTTGAAATAGTATTGTCACTTAAAGAAACATAAGTCAGATTTTTATTTTGCTGGATATCGATTTGTGTTAAAGAATTTTCTGAAATAATTAAGTCAGTTAGTGCAGGGTTATTTGATAAATCTATATTTGATAAATTATTTTCATGTATTCTTAAATAATATAAATCAGCAGTTTTTGATAAATCTAAATTTGAGATATTGTTGTTGCTTAATTCTATAAAAGATATTTTTGTATTGTTTGAAATATCGATGTTGTTGATGTTGTTATTTAACAAGTTTAATACAACAAGTTCTGTAAATTGTTCAAGGCCTGTTACATTTTCGATTGCTAAGTCAGTACAGGATATTGAAACTACTTCATCAGCAAATTGTTCAGTGATGCTTGCTGATAAACAACTTAAAAAATTACTGTCATTAATATGAGTTAATGCATCTTTAGTTGTTAAACGTGCTTCAACACTTCGTGAATTATTGCAGCCTAATAGTAAAAGCAGGCTGACCCAGATTAGTCCGTATTTGATAATATTACCTAATAATTGATTAAAAAATGAATGGTAAGTGAATCATTGAATCAGAGCAAGTGGAAGTTTTAATGGTTGTTTTCAGTAATTTTGAGTTGATAGGTTGGTTAGTGATAGGTGGTAGGGCTAGGTGATAGGGATAGGTGATAGGGATAGGTGAGAGGTGAAAAAATCTTAGGCTTAGAGTAAGTGATTAATAAACAATCAATTTATGCCCACCTAATTATTTTCACTGAAAGCACAAAAAAGACCACTAACAAGTGGCCTTTTTTAAGAACTAATTAGGGTCTGACTTCATACTGCTGTGAAGTATGAAGTCAAGATTTGATCCCATGTTGCAGAACCTGTTATAGGCTCACTTTTTCTTGTAATTTCAAATACTCATCAACATATTTAAAAATCTTATATTTACTAGGCACTTTACTAACAATAGTATTACACATTTGAACATAACCAATCTTTTTCTCAGGTGCTATCCAAAAATTACTTGTCATGGAATCTAATGACTGCCCATTATGTGAGTAAATAGTATTGTTTTTGTATGTATTAATCGAAAGGCCATTATCATATAAACCCATAAGTGAGTTTTTAGCTTTAGATTCTGAATATTCTATTAAAAATCCATTCCAAACAGAGTCACTATCGTTTGCTTGACTAAGCACAGTCATCCATTTTGTAAAATCTTGTAATGATGTAATCACACCTGTATCACCAAAGGACACTAATGTTTCTACTAAGCTTGAATAACCTTTTGTAGAAGGTAGTCGCATATATCCTGTCGCAGCCCATTTTAATTCAGCAGATGAATTATTATGTACTGTAATATTTTCTAATTTATTGGGTTCAAAAATATAATGATTTGCCCAGTGTCTTAAGTTTTTTCCTGTTGCGACATTAACAATATCCCCTAAAAACAAATAACCTGTATTACTATAAATAGTATGAATTCCAGGTTCATAAGCAAGGGAAGATAAATTATTTAATTCTTGTAGAACCGCTTGAACAATTTGTTCATGTGTAACGGGCAATCCCACAATTAATGCATTAGTTATTTCAGGTTGTTGTGCAATGGATAGAAAAAATTTAGGTGCCATCGTTGGATCATTTACATAATCAGGTAAACCACTTTTATGTTGAATTAAATGCGATAGAGTGATTTTTTCAAACCATTTTGGTCCTTGTGGATAATACTTAATTAACTTGTCGTTTTTGTTAATTAAACCATCTTTTTCTAATCTGAATAACACAGCGGCAGTAATATGTTTACTGACTGAACCCATATTAAATTGAGTTTTTTCATCGTTTAATACTTGGTATTGGATATTAGCCATTCCGTAATACTGTTCATGAATTAATTGCCCATCATGAATAATACCGATAGCACAACCTGGAACTTCCCCTTTAATTTTTCCAAATTCATTTTTAAAATTGGGTAATTGATTTTGTGCTTGTGCTGCTAAGATACAACTTAATAATCCAAAGGAAATAAGTGTGTTTTTTAATAAAGAGTATTTTTTAATATTTTGTAATTGAAAATTCATAGTATTAAGATCCTGTTTATACGTTGTTTTTTATTTACAGGGTATCATATGTAGTAATCCAAATAATACCAATGTTACTTCGTTATCCACAAATTCAACAAAAGAAACTAAGTAGTGTCGTTTAGTTAAGATGTCAGGTACAACCGCCAATTCATGCTTGTTTGGTCAAGATATTATACCTGATACTCATATTTTGTCTGGATGGATCTTTTGGCTGTCTTATCAATATGTTAGTCTTGGATATCAAAATAAGGCGGCACTTGGTGGGTTTGTTATGTGGGTTTTAAGGCCTACTATATTTATAACTATAAAATGTATGCTCATTAATTATTTTATAATAAAACTTTTAGGGCTGAGATGAATTACATAAAAAAAATTAAGCTTCAATATATATTATTCGTTAATATTTTCTTATTAAATAGTTGTGTGTTAATGGGCAATGCGAGTGTTATGGTGTTGGATGCAGGGTTGATGGTAGTTGGGATTGAACCTACCAATGCTTACCAACCTTTATTTAAGCCAAAATACTCTAGCTCAGGTGGTTCGTCATACTCTCAAATCAAGTATCAGTATCCAAAATCGTACCAAGATTTTTTTTATGAATCAGAAATTTGGAAATGGAAAGATTGTACTGATTTTAAGAATAAAGTTCGGTGTGGTAGTTACGAAATTAAAAAAGAATATATATCAAAAAATAACTATAACTATTATTTAAAACATTATGAATCAGATGTTCAAATTCTTGTAGATTCCCAGCCGGTTCAAATCGCTGCAAATTTTCTAAAAATTTCTGATCGTGTATATTTTAAAGGGCAGTTAATTAAAAATGCCAATCCTTTATACTTTGAAGTGATTTCTGATTTTTTTACGATACGAAACGATGATATATATTATTTAGATAATAAATTAGAAGTTTTGGATAGAAAATCATGGATAGTTATAATCTATAATACACAAGATATTCATGGTAAATATAAGCAATATGACCCTTTAAATTCATCTGCTTATAATGTATATAATAAACATGATCGCTTAGGCTTAAATTATTCAAAAGATGATCAGGCCATATATTGTAAAAATAATGTCTTAACCACCGATGTTGAAAACTTTACTTATGTAGTGGGTTCTCGATATTTTAAAGACAGTGACAATGTTTACGATATGACAACATGTAATACAATCGAGCTTGATCCTAACAGTTTTGAAATAGTATGGAATGAGGATTATGGGAGATATTCAGGCTACATAAAAGATAACAATAAAGTCATCTATACAGGAAAAGACTATAAAACTCCTAATGTTGTAATTAAAAGTATTGTTGATCCCACATCATTTCAAATGTTGTGCTCCAAAGCACCTGGTGAATATTCTATTGATAAAATCCATGTGTATAGTCATTTAGTGATATTAAAATATGAAGATCCAAAATCATTTAAACCACCTGAAAATTGTGATAATGGTTTTGAAAATAAGTAGGGGTTTAATGAATTAAGAGTGGAGGAGCTGTTAAAAACGACTTAGAGAATTTTTAGAAATTTGAGAGTCGTCATTCCTGTCGGGAGCGCTATCACCCAAATGCTGTTTGTCGGACCCAATACTTATTTCAGGGGTTTATAATGGATGGCCCCAAAATTTTGGATATGATTAAGGTTTTTTAAATGTTTTTTAAACGTGTATTTTTATTACAATCGGATAGTTTTAAGTTATTAATGAAATTAAAGTTTTGGTTAATTTTATTTTTGGTTGTTAGTGTGTTTTCTTTGTTTATATCAGTTTTACTACATCAAACGTATGTTGGTTTTTGGTTGACGTATTTTTTTGAACCAGATACAGGAGGACCCGCTAGTTTGGAATATATTAGAACAGAGCAATCAAAGCCATTCTATGGTGTATTATTCATCTATATTCTTACTTCATTTTTTTTGATTTTATTATCTTTTATAAATTCAATTTCATTTTGTATATTACAAAAAATAGATATAAAACGTACGATATTAAAAATTAATGATGTTAAAGTTTTATTTAAGGTTATATTTATCTATATATTAAATTGCATGCTTGTTTTTGTACCATTCCTTATTACCTACATATTTGGATATTCCGATATTTCTTTTAAAATTAGTTTGTTCGTTTTTAGTCTTGTATTGTTTATATTTATGTTAACGATAATCTTACAATTTAATCATTCAGAAATTTCATTAATGAATACTTATAAAGGGGTTGTTAAAGGTTTGATATTGAGTATTCCTGAACTATTGAGTCTGTTTTGTGTGGTTTATTTAATATTATTTATTTTGTATCTTGATATCTCATTTGGATGGGTATTTTTTATTGTTATTTCTGGTTTTGTTTGGGTTCAAATAAATAGTTATTTTGTTTTTAAAAAAACCTTAGAAACCATAACGTCGGAGTGAATGAATAATAAATAAACAGCTCTCAATATCCCAAACCTCAAAAATCTATTTGGCCACCCATTTTAAATGTTACTGAAGATTACAAGTTAGTAGCATTTAATTTCATACCTTTATTCAATTCAATGAATACTTGATACCTATAATATCGGTTGCCAAATTACAGAGGTTTCAACAACTACAAAAAATACTCTGCATTAAAATTTTTGATATAGCTAAACAACCTCTCTTATCTATGCCATCTCTTCATAGCTCATTCCCGATTAAAAGGCTAGAATCATCGTTTAATGCTATATGCAATGTAGCAATAGGCAACTTTAAAAGTCCATTTTTATGGCTATGTTCTGAATTGTTGTTGCTGCTTGCGAATCCCTCCTGCGCATCTATTCTTAAATTATCATATGAAAAGATGCACGTATTATGAATATACATACTTTCAAGCGCATGCTAAAT
>JALJPK010000220.1 GCA_022968985.1 Pseudomonadales bacterium
AAACGGTGAATACCTTCATATTCACTGCCCATAAATTTTTTCAGCGCCCATACACCATAAGCGTCGGCTATTGAATGGTCTTCGTCTGATAATAGATCAAAGTTTAAATCGTGTTTTGCAATGAACCTAACCAAACGCTCTGGTGCGTCTGGGCTCATACCAAATACCACTGCATTTTTAGCTGCAAATGCTTCTTTAGCTGTTGTGATACCACAAGCTTGAGTAGTACAACCCGGTGTCATGGCTTTTGGGTAAAAGTACAACACCACTTTTTTGCCTTTTAATTCAGACAGTTTAACTGTTTCACCGTGTTGATTTAATGCTGTAAAAGCAGGCGCTTTGTTGCCGACCTTTGGAAGGTTTAAACTCATGGGTGCTACTCCGTATAAAAATGTGTAAACACTAAATGTAATGATTCAATTTAATTTTTACTTGCTTAAATTGTGATCAAAAACAAAAAGTTAACGTTAAAAAAAGAGAAACTATACCTCTTTTTTAGCTGTAAAAGCGCATTTTCCAACGAAGTAATGTCTAAATTTGGACTTAAGCTGAAAAGTTGCAAAATAAATGGATTTTCTTATGGCAACCCATAGGGCAAATGCAGTAAATTACACTCCTTTTTTCAGCATCTTAAGGATGATATGTTCTTTCAAGACGACCGTCAGCAGTTTTTTAGGCCATTGACTAGTAAATATCGCGAGCAAATTAGTGAATGTTTAACTCAGCTGTATCAGATTCAGTTCAGTGCGACTAAGGTTGATTACGCGCAGTTGCTCACCCGAGAGCAGGTTCTTGATATTTTCCAAGAGGCGTTAGTGCGTGCGCCTGTGCTTAGTGTTGCTCAAAAAGATGGCGATGATCAAGAGCAACGTTTTAAAAGCCGGGTTTATCCTTAATCAGCTAATAGAATGTGGTTGGATCGAAAAACAGGTCGATGAGACCACCTTACAATCGAGTTTTGCGTTTTCACGTTACGGGCGTTTATTTACCGAACCGTTTATTCATACTGCGCGCTCGTCTCGTACACGCCAACGTAATACACGTAATACTTTAAACTCGTTAAATGCCTTTTTAGTCAGCGACGATGTTTACGATTTAATCGACGCTTGGGAGTTTTCAGAACGTATTGTGTCGGACTTTACCGATGTGATTGCCGAGCTTGAAGAGCGCCGTCGTGATCTAATTCGCGATGCGGGTTCTAAACAAATGATCGAACAGGCAGCCGATAAGTTTTTAGATTTTATGGAAAAACGTTTTGAGACCGATATTGAGATTCGATTATCTGCCGACAGTGTCGAAAAATATCGTGACAAAATTTGTTTAACCACTAAAAAACTCAAAAACAAAAAAAATGAATTTAAAGTGGTTTATGAGCGTCGTTTACGCCAGTTATTACCTGAAATGTTAATAGATGGACAGTCAGTGTAT
Source organism: Pseudomonadales bacterium (assembly GCA_022968985.1). GTDB lineage: Bacteria > Pseudomonadota > Gammaproteobacteria > Pseudomonadales > Natronospirillaceae > Marinicellulosiphila. Next base: position 1,429 of record JALJPK010000220.1, read on the forward strand.
ATTAATTTGTTAACTACCATTGAACAACGCATTAAAAACGCCAGCGACGCGATGTTGCCGCAAGTGCGCTCAGCCCTACAAAGTTTCACCAAACGCGCCGACATTATTATTCGCCAAATGAGTTTTATTGCCAGCCAGCAACATAATGACGTGATTGGTATTTGCCAAAAGTTAAGTGAATTAAGTGATGAAGAACAAAATAAAAGGTTAGAACAAGCAGGGCAACAATTAACCCAAATGAACGTCGGGTTTGTTGATCCGGGTAATGTATTTTTACACGCCAAACGTAAACACCATATTATTGATACGTTTATGGACGAAGGCGGTGACTTTGATCCGATGGCGCATAAAGAGTTATACATTCAACAAATGTTGGATCAAGCCTTTTTTATTAACGACAACAACATTCGAGTATTTTTGGCTGAGCAGTTAATGGCAAAAAATAAAGTCAGCACAAAAGATTTACCTATTAAAACAGCGGACGACTTATTGGCATTAACTCACGCCATTGAAGCGGCGAGTCAGTCAGGTAATAAACAAGCGTTAATGTTTAATATTGAACCCACAGGTAATGTGGTAAGTAATGACTATTTAGATAGTTATGATGAGTTTATTATTTCGTTAATTGAAAACGAAATAACGTAGGTCGTGGCTTGCCGCGTCTTTTTTTAAAAGCGTTTTTAGCTTTGACGCGGCAAGCTGCGACCTACAAAAAGACTAAAACACGAATTTTGATCCCGTCAAATTCGATGGTCCTACATTCATGTAGTCACACGAATTTTTGTTCCTGACAAATTCGATGTACCTACATCCATGTAGGCAATAATTCCATGACAATCATTATTTTGATTGTTATAACAATGCAAACAACAATTAATGTAGGTCGAGCTTTAGCTCGTCGCTCTTAAATAAAAGAGACGAGCTGAAGCTCGACCTACAAAATAGTGAAAAATTTATGTTAAATGCAATCGAACAACAGTTAAAAAAAGAAGGGGTCAGCCAAAAAGAGCTAACCGAATTAATTATCCGTTTAATGGATTACGGTGTGTTATGTCGAGATGACTCTCAGGTTGAACAAATTTTATACGATCGTTTTTTGCGTATCGAAGATTTATTAAACGATTATTTTTCATTGTCGGGTATTCGCCTGCAACATCAGTCGCGCTTTAAATATGTGCGTTTGTTTCCACCAGGGGCGCAAATTCCTGGTATTCAAGACGATGAAGGGCCGTTTAATACAGGCCTGCGTACTAGAATGTCGCAATCAGAAGTGGCGTTGGTTTTAGTATTACGTGCGCTTTACGACAAAGCAGTACGTGAAGGTAAGATTGATGAATCGGCAAGTGCGATGACCTCATTAGAAGACATTGCTATTGCCATGAAAAATATGCTTAAACGACCATTACCTGAACTATTAAATGATCGCAAAATATTATTTAAACGTTTGCGTCAATTACGTTTAATTCAAATGAATCAAGACGACAGTCAGTTTGAGTCAAACGATATTTGGTTAAAGATACGTCCACAAATTTTAAGTTTTGTAAGTGACGATGTATTGTCGCAATTATTAAGTGTTCCAGAACAACAAGACTCTGAACAAGTGGCTGAACCAGAAGTAAAAGCCATTCAAAAAGAAGAAGAAACACAAAGTTTGTTTGAGCAAGGCTCGATAGAATCGACAAGTAAAAACGTAATCGAAAAGGACAATCAATAATATGTATCTTAAGAAATTTATTTACGTTAACTGGGGTAATATCCCCGCATTAGAATTTGAATTTGGCCCCATCAACTTATTATCAGGGGGCAACGGTTCTGGTAAAACCACCGCCGCCGATGCGATTCAAACCATTATGACCGCCGCCCACGATAATGCGTTTAATTATAACCCAGGCCAAGACGAGGCCACCCAAAGAGGTCGCAGTAAAACTGTGCGTACGTTGGCCAGTTATGTTTTAGGTTGTGATGATGGCTCTTATGCTAGACCAGACGGCGCAGTAGGTTATTTAGCTGCGTATTTTGCACCAACAGAAGGTGAAAGCGCATTACCGTTCACCGCTTTAATAGGTGTCACCGCATCATTAGACAAAGCGGGCACAGTGGCTCAAGCGCGTCAAAACGATTTACAGTTTTTTATATTACCCGACACCCAATTACACTTAGACGATTTAGTGCAACAAGAAGGCCAAACCAAACAGGTGGTGCGCCTAGAGCATCTTCGTAAAAAATTACAACATAAGTTGGGTGATCAGGTAGTAGAAAAATACGACACCAAACGCCAATACTTACGTCGTTTTTACGGGATCTTAAGAGGTTTAAATGACAGTGTGTCGGAGCGTGAAGCCTTAAATGCCGCCCGTGCGTTTTCGCGTTTTATGGCTTATAAACCGGTTAAGTCTATTAATGGGTTTGTATCCAACGAAATTTTAGAGCGCAAAGATTTAGGCGAAGCCATTCGTAATGTGTCCGATTTAATGAAAACCATTTACGCAATGGAATCCGACGCCAGTCGTTTAAAAGAAACCATTACTATATTGGCCAAGTCAAAAATAAAAGCCGCTAATTATATTGAGCAATGGACCGATCATCATGTGCTGAGTTATTTGGCTGAAAAAAATCGTTATGTATTACAGCAAAAACAATATTTAGAAATTAAAGAAAAACAAAAACAATTACGCGACCAAATTGAAAATACAGGGCGCGATAAAATAATTAATCAAGATCGTCGTATCGCATTACGTGATCAGTTATTAGCCTTAGAGGCAAAACGCCAAGGTATTGATCATACCTTATTTCAAGCATTAGTGATCGGTGAAGACAGCCAATCAAAAGCGCAACGAAAAAAATTAGCGAAAGACTTTTTAATTGGTG
>JALJPK010000221.1 GCA_022968985.1 Pseudomonadales bacterium
GATAATGGGCGTCCGGCCTTTGATCCATCCATTATCCTCTTTGCTTACTCTTTGGGACAGGCACTTTTTTTTATATGAAAACTAAGCCCTATCAGATTGAATTGGTCGAGTTTTTTTGTTTATGGCGGTAAATAAAAACATGCCTTTCATATCTGCCTTAGATATCTCAGGAGAGTAGGGAAAGAATTGATTTATGTTAAAATCAATTTACTCTGACCCTATTGATTCTCTATTGATTCTCTATTGATTCGACCCTATTGATTCTATTGATTCCAAAAAGAAATGACTTCATATCACCTAAACCCTCCGTTTGAAATTTCACACACTTTAACGATTATGAATAAAGTAAACTTTTGATAAAACGCTAATATGGTGCAATAAATCTAATTATCAATAGTAGCTACTTTAACTCCAATACCTATCAGTAAAACACCAAAAACTCGATTAACGAAAACTTGTGAATTATTTAAATAGCCTTTTACTACAGAACTATTTAACGCAAATACAAAAAGATACCAAAAAATAGTACTTACACTCAACATGGCAGAAATTAGAATTATGGTATCTGTAATTGGTGTGCTCGGTGTAATCACGACAGTAAACACCCCAAGGTAAAACATAGTTCCTTTTGGATTTAGTAGATTGTTTAAAAAACCTTGTCTGAAATTTTTAGTGCTTTTATCGTCAGCTACTTTTTCTTCATCAAGTATTGTTGTTTGTTTCGCAAACAGACTAGTAATACCCAAATATATCAAGTAAATAGCGCCTAAATATTTTAATACACTAAACAAAAGAATACTCTGAGATATTAGCCAGCCTATGCCTAGAACACAATATGATATGTGAACAAGGTTGCCAGCGACAACTCCTAAAGAAGTTTTGAGCCCCGCAGACTTTCCATTCTGTAAAGTATTTCTCATTACAATTATCATGTCTGGACCTGGACTTACCATGCATAATAAAGTGATAGTGATTATAATTAGTAGCTGTTCAAACATGATGGTTTCCTTGTTGCTTGAGATAGGTTGAATTTGTTGTGATTTACTAGACATTAAAAATCAACGCACTAAATGTGTGCGAAAACATGATTTTATGTGATACATGAAATACCAAAGCAAAATTTATGCCAATTTAGCAAGTTAATATAGGACAGGCATAGCTTAATATATTATAAACAAATGATGGGGTAGGGTATTAAGTACTAATAATTAAATTTTGAGGTTGTTACCTCTGAGCGAGGGTATATGACTCGTGCTCGTGCGCAGCAGATCTGCTGTCAAGACACTCCTTACTTACCACTGTATTTCAAGAGTGGTTAGAAGCTATTTCCTCTGTGGTTTTGCCTACATGGAAGGATCAATGGGGTCAGTGTAAAATGATATATTTACTGAGTGTTTCATGACCAAAGAAATGGCAGGTCAGTCAATATCAGCTTGGTGGCGACCATAATCTTAGATATATTAGGAGAGTAGGGAAAGAATTGATTTTGTGATCTATACAATAATAAATATTCATATATAAGGGAGTGTCGTGATTACTTATTTTAATCATCTTTTTTTTGCAGTATCACTAAGTATATCTTTTAACATATTCGCTTATGATTTAGTTGAAATGAATCAGGGTGTGAATAGCATAGATTTAAATGGCGATGGTCGAATGGATTATTTTTTTATTGCCCATTACGACAACAACAAATCACATCCTAGTCTAACAGTCACTTTTTATGTTAATAAGCCTGATGGGGGATATAGTATTATGCCAAGCATTGTGAAGCATGAGTTCCCTTATTTCAGCTTATCTTTATCTGGTAGTAATGTGACAGTGAGTGGCTTTTCTTTAATGCGTGATAAAAAAAATGTTTATTTTATTACTTCAAATAAAACAATAATTAATGCCTACGATCAGCAAAAATTTGACTACACCTTGTATAAATTTATTAAAAATGAGGATAATCCTGGCGCATCCCTCTATAGCTGGGAAAAAGTTTCAGAAACGACCAGCTATGGTAAATATTTATCTGCAAAGGACTCTTTTGTAGAACTTGAATCGCACTTTTTTTAAGAAGCATTCTTTGGGATTGTAGTGGTCAACTTTTTTAAAAATGGAAATGAATCACTATCAATTTTATCTGATAGAGCATTTTTGTTTATGGCTGTAAATAAATAATATGCCTGTCCCATATCTTTATAGTCAACTTAGACACACTGGCTGTTGCCACAACAGGTTCAGCAGATAATTTCTGTCTTGGAGCTGTTGGTTTTAGAAACGAGCTTTTCAAATTCATGTGCGGGCACAGGCCTTGAAAATAAATACCCTTGACCAAAGTCACAATTAATTGACAGGAGCAAGTCCTTTTGTAATTGAGTTTCTATACCTTCTGCCACCACTTTAATTCCCAGGGTATGTGCCATCACAACGATGGCAGAGCACAGCGCCAAATCATCAGAGTCATAATCTAGATTCTGCACAAATGATTGATCAATTTTTAAATAGTCGATGTCAAACTTGCGTAGATACGAGAGAGATGAATAGCCAGTCCCAAAATCGTCCAGTGATACTTGTATGCCGGCATCACGAAATTCAAGCAAGGTGTGCAGCGCAGACTGGTCGGATGTCATTAACAGGCCTTCCGTAATTTCGATACCTATCGACGAGCCACTGATATCCATTAAAGCTAAGTGATTTTCCCACGAAAAATTAGCCGTCTTCTCAAATTGGACAGGTGACGCATTTACGTTGATTTGAAAATTTTTATCCAGTAATGCCCGCCAGCGTTTACTTTGCTGAACCGCCTCAAGGAATACCCAGTCACCGATTGCATTGATCATACGAGTTTCTTCAGCAACAGCAATGAATTCGGCTGGGCTGACTAACCCTCTCTTTGGATGCTGCCAGCGAATTAAAGCTTCAGCCTTATAAATTTTGTCGTTTGCCAGCTCTACAATAGGTTGATAGTAAAGTACAAATTCTTCATTTTTGATCGCATCTCGCAATTCGTTAACCAGCTGCAAACGTCGTTGTGCCGATTGCTGCATGGCCGCTGTAAAAAAATGATAGCCATTGCGGCCCTGTTCCTTTGCGAAATACATTGCCTGGTCGGCATTTTTAATCAAGCTAATGCTTTCTGAGGCATCTTTCGGGTACAGTGTGATACCAATACTGGCAGAGATATAGGTGGTGTTTTTTCCCAGATAAAAAGGTTCACTGAGAGAGTCAAGAATATTTTGAGCCACTTTGCCAACACCTGATAAGCCACTCAATGCAGACAAAATAATAGTAAACTCATCTCCACCCACACGGGCGACAGTATCCGACTCACGAACACAAAGCAGAATACGTTTTGCGGCTTCGACTAATAATTCGTCACCACGATCATGCCCCAGTGTATCATTTACATCTTTAAAATGGTCAAGATCGATGAGCAGTACTGCAAACTCACTTTGATTTCTTCGGGCTGTCTTGACTGTCTGGGCGATCCGGTCATTCAACATATTTCGGTTTGGTAAATTAGTGAGAAAATCAAAGTTGGCCTGATGCCATATCTTTTCTTCGAAGTTTTTGCGCTCAGTTACATCTTCCAATATGGCCAGAAATTGAGGGTTTTCCAAAATACCCTCATCGTCTATGGTACTTACCGTTAAATGAGCCCATACGATACTTCCTTCCGGTTTGATGAATCTTGTTAACATCTTAAAGTGATTAATTTTCCCGAGCTTTAATTGTTCGAGTTTATAGATGATTTCTTTTAGGTCGTCAGAGTGGGTGATTTTCTGCCATCCAACTCGCTTAATCTCGGACACACTGCGGCCAACAATATTTGTATAAGCTGGGTTAATCTCTAGCAAGTTTGTGGTGTTTAAATCAACTAATAACATACCCACCGGCGCGGACATAAACATGATTCGAAATCGATTTTTGTTCGACCTAATTGATTTTTCGTGCTGGTTTCGTTGAGTG
>JALJPK010000222.1 GCA_022968985.1 Pseudomonadales bacterium
AAGCTTAGATTCATAGGTATTTTGAGTGGCTTTCATATATCGATGCCGCCAGTTAAAAGAAGTAGTCACACAAATCCCTAATTCTTTAGAGCAACAACGAATACTATTTAATTCAATCATGTGTTCTAAATACTTTTGCCAAAGCTCGGGTTTATGTTGATAAAAATACGCACTGCCTCGGGTGTTTACAAAACTTTTACGACAATTATTGCAAAAAAATCGTTGCCTACCATGACTAAAGCCGTATTTTCGTAAGCGTCCACTTTGGCAATGGATGCATTTTGAATGTCGGATAATTTCTTTAGAAAGGCGAGACAAGATGGGGTTTTGCTGTGTGTCTAATGCAGATGTAAGTGTTTGTTTTTGCACAGGGTCAAGTTTTGGAATTTGTTTGAGTATATGTAAAAAATGCTGAGGATTCATAAGACAACTTAAGCTTAATGAGTTGTCTTTAAGTTTAGGTAATTACTTTGTTTTTGCTTGCTGCAACAACAATTTAAAACATAGCCAAACTAATAGAATAATCTGTTTATAATCAGTCTATTATTTTTAATTTTTTTCTCACTGTGTATTAATAATTATTATTTAAAAAATAAAAATGACACTCACTGTGAATAAAATATTTGTTATTGTATTTTAATATTTTACAAATAGTTTCATTATTAGTGCTTAAGTTCGCATAATAAAAATTTAAACCAATTGATATTGTGACTCAGTGTGGTTTGTATTGTTTGTTTTAAGATTAAAGGCAGTAATTAAAATAAAATGCCGCCACAATAAACTGCAGCTGAGTGTGTAACATGTCTTTTTTATTCGTTAATAGGTCAATACTGATTAGGCCATTAATTTTAAGTGTTTTTTTATTAACTTTGTTGGGTTGTAAATCTGGCAATGATTCAGGTACTGGTAATGTAAGTGGAACGGATGAGCAAACCATTAGCCAAACCGATACTGACAGTCAAACTGATACTGACAGTCAAACCAATACCAACAGTCAAATCGGTACCGATAACCAAACCCATACTGGCAGTCAAACCGATACAAACGGACAAACCAATACAGCTGTTGGCAGCAATACAAATACAAATACAACCTCCTCAACTGACACCTTCACTTTTACACAAGTTATCACCAATACCGATGTTGATACCTCAACCGATGTTATTGCAGATTTAACCGGTCAACAGTGGTTTGAGCAACAATGTGTGTTGTGTCATTCAGTAAATGGCAGTGATGGCATTTTTAAAATCAATTTTTCTAAGTTTAGCTCCGAGCTGGCTTTAACCAGTTATAACAAAATTAACATGCCACCAGAGCCTCATGCCAACCCAAATCAATGTGGCCAAATATGCTCTGAACGAATTAGCCAATACTTAAAACAACAAAACGATCTATTTAGGCCCATTGAAATTATCTTAGCAAAAGAAATGTATATCGATAAAAACTTTGGTTATTGTGATACTTGCCATGAAGGCACTGGTGGCCGTTCGGTAAAAATCCTCGATTTTGAAGGCAATTTTGTACGTGAATTTGATTGGTCAAAATTTTCTAATCAAGATGAATTAACTCAATACATTGAACAAACCATGCCAAAAAATGATCATGAGTCTTGTACGTTTGAGCAAAATTGCGCCGCGCTAAGTGCGGGTTATTTATGGAGTGTGCGTTATGTTGTTGATCCGATTGTTTCTACCGACGGATTAGTATTATTTGAGGCTTATTGTTCTGGCTGCCATCAAAAAAGTGGTGAAGGCAGTGCTACATTACAAGATTTAGGTGATGGATATTACCCTATTCGATTTAAAGCAGGTTTAGATTTAACCGATCCCAATTATGTTCATTTTGAACAACAAACAAAATTTATCAATCATGTGGCTTTAACAATGCCACCGGGTCAAGCCAGTACAAATTGTGATAGTAATTGTGCGCAATCCATCGCAGATTATTTATGGGATGTTAATAACCTAACAGTGGATCCGATATATAGTTGCGCTAACCCCAACTACTTACCTAAACAAGTACGTTTATTAACTCGAAATGAATATCAAAATAGCCTGCAAGATATTTTTAATTACGATGCATCGAGTATTGTTTCACATTTCCCAATAGAAACCGGCGGCAGAAATTTTTCAAATGATGTGGGCTCGTCCACTGTTGGCACCACCCATGTACAAGAATATTGGAATGCAGCCAAACAAATTGCTAACGAATTAGTGGCCAATCATAACGAACAACCACTTTACCAATGTGATATCAGTCAAGATGATTGTCGAACACAAATCATTAAAGACTTTGGATTAAAATTATATCGCCGCCCAATAATAGACACCGAAGTCGATCGATTTAACATCGCTTTTAACTCCTATTATAATTCGGACGACATCGACACCAGTTTAAAAATGATTTTGCAGGCCATGCTCAGTTCACCTAATTTTTTATATCGAACTGAAGTAGGTGAATTACCAATCTTTGATTTGGTTTTAGAAGGTGGTGATTTATTCTTTTTAAAAGACGCCGATATCAAACCTAATTCGAACCCATTAATTATTGGTGAATATATTATTTTAACTAATGGTAATGGGGTGGATATTAACTATGACTTTTTGGATGGTGGTACTTACGGCATAGCAGCAGAGCTGGGGCAGAATCAAAAAAAGATGGATCATTCTTTTAAAATTGATGGTGAAATCCTAGGTTCGGTACAAACTCAAGCATTAGGTTTTGAATATTTTACATTAGGTCAATTTACTGTGGATGCGGGTGTTCATGAACTAGGGTTTTATTCATCTCAAGGTCAGTATGATCTTAAAATCCAAAATATTCGAATTGTTAAATTACAAGATGCGATCGAGCCTGGGCCCGATGCCATTGCCGAAATTAGTTATTTAACCCCCTATGAGACCGCCAGCTTTTTATCTTATAACTTTACAGGTTCTACCCCTGATGAATTATTGTTATTAGCTGCAATGGAAGATCAATTAAAAACACCCGATCAACTGTCGGCACAGGTAGAGCGATTATTAGATACACCACGTGGACAACAACAAATGGTCTACTTTTTTGCTCAGTGGTTTGGTGCTGATCGAATTATGCAGATTCCAAGAAACTATCCACAGTTTTCTGAATTTACCCTCGAAGTGCGTCAATCGATGCAAACTGAATTTATGTTGTTTATTCAAAATATGATCGACAACGATTTACCAATTTCTACCTTATACGATGCGGATTATTCTTATTTAAATCAAACCTTAGCCGATTATTACCAAGTGGACACCAACATTACAGGCGATGAGTTTGCAAGAATCGATTTTGCAGGGGCACCACGACGAGGAGTTGTCACCATGGGAGCGGTTATCGCCAGCCAAGCTAAAGGTGATGAGAACTCACCTGTGCTACGCGGTGTATTTGTGCGTGAAGATTTATTATGTCAACACGTGCCTGAGCCACCAGATATCTCAGGACAAGGTGGTGAGTTTGATCCAACTTTACCAATACGCGACAGAATGCTCCAACATTCTAATATTGATGACTGCTCTAGCTGTCATAATACAATCGATGATTTAGGTTTTGCATTTGAAAACTATAATGGCATTGGTGTATACAAAACTCAGGAATACATTCCAACATTGGACATCACTTTAGAAACCACGATTGATGCATCGGGTGAGTTAATAGGAGTGGAAAACTTTTTTGATGGGCAAGTTCAGCCCTTTAATAATGCAATCGAATTAATTGGTTTAATTGGCCAAACCGACGCCGCCAAACATTGTGCATTAGAGAAATGGGCAACCTATACAGGTGGACGCACTCAGGCGTTAGTATGCCAAGAACAAACTTTATACGAGTCATGGAAAAATGAAAATTATTCCATGCGTCAATTACTCATTAAATCGGTTACATCAGCTGAATTTTTAACACGTCAATAGGAGCCGTTATGAAACGCCGTTCATTTTTACAATCTCTTGCAACCGCACCGGCTTTGGCAAGTGTACCAGTATCATTAATGCTGCAAAAGCTACAACACAAGGCACAAGCAAAACTAATTTTGTATTTTTCTATTCACCTGATGGTTGTACTCCACATCATTGGCATCCCAAGATGGTGAATGGGGAGCTTATATTAAACAAACAAACCTCGGTATTAGAAGACATTAAACAGCATATGGTATTTATTGCTGGCATGAATATGTATGACAGCGATGGGGATTCAGGCAGTGGTTCTCACGAAGGGGGTATAAAACGAGTTTTAACTGCAAATGCCACCGAATCCAT
>JALJPK010000223.1 GCA_022968985.1 Pseudomonadales bacterium
CAGAAATACAAATATTTAACTAATAATTTTTATAATTAAATTACAAAATTGATTTCGAGGAATATACGAGGGGAATCCACTATTTAACAGAAATACAAATATTTAACTAATAATTTTTATAATTAAATTACAAAATTGATTTCGAGGAATATACGAGGGGAATCCACTATTTAACAGAAATACAAATATTTAACTAATAATTTTTATAATTAAATTACAAAATTGATTTCGAGGAATATACGAGGGGAATCCACTATTTAACAGAAATACAAATATTTAACTAATAATTTTTATAATTAAATTACAAAATTGATTTCGAGGAATATACGAGGGGAATCACTATTTAACAGAAATACAAATATTTAACTAACATCGTGTTTCATATAGTAATAAAGAGTTACACCTACCAAACCATTAAATTGGTGCACCTGCACCGAGTTTTCACAATACCAACCCAATTTTAAGCCAAAAAAAAGACCGATATAATCGGCCTTTTATTAATTGAATAGACTACATATTTATTTAAACACAGTAGTCTCAACAAAGTTTTGAACGGTTTTCAGACTATTCTCTAATACAGTATATTCTTCATCACGCTCTAATAAGTCACTTAAATGCGGTGGTAAACTTGGTGCTTGTAACCCTGCTTTATCAATGGCATCTGTAAACTTAACCGGATGCGCTGTACCCAAAGTAATCATTGGAATATTCATATCACGGCGTGTTTCACGAGCGGCTTTAACACCGATTGCTGTATGCGGGTCCAATAAATATTCAGACTCTTCAAATACGTCTTTAATAGTTTGTGATGTTGCTTCATCATCCACTGCGTATGAATCAAATAACTCACGTGCTTTGGCCATTTTAGTTTCGTCTAATGAAACGGTTTCTGAACCCATTTTTTGCATTAAGTCAGCTAACTTAACACCATCACGATCTTCTAGATCAAACAATAAACGCTCAAAGTTACTTGAAACCACAATATCCATTGAAGGCGACAATGTGTGCTGTAACGGGTGTTTTTCGTATAAATTTTTGCTTAAAAAACGATGTAATATATCATTTTTGTTAGTTGCTACAATCAACTGCTTAATAGGTAAACCCATTTTCTTAGCAATGTAACCAGCAAAAATATCACCGAAGTTACCCGTTGGCACTGAGAATGCCATTTCACGTTTAGGGCCACCTAAGTTTAGTGACGCGTAAAAATAATAAACAATCTGTGCAACAATACGAGCCCAGTTAATTGAGTTAACAGCAACCAATCGACGCTCACCACGCAAAAATGCTTGATCGGCAAACGACTGTTTAATCATTTGCTGACAATCATCAAAATTACCTTTAACTGCGATATTATGAATATTATCACCTTTAATTGTGGTCATTTGACGACGCTGAACTTCAGATACACGGTTATGTGGATGTAAAATGAAGATCTCTACATTCTTACACGCTTTAGTGCCTTCAATTGCAGCAGATCCTGTATCACCGGATGTGGCGCCCATGATCACTACTTTTTCATCACGCTTTTGTAAAGACTCATCTAACAGACGACCTAACAACTGTAATGCAAAATCTTTAAACGCTAATGTAGGCCCGTGAAATAATTCCAACACGTATTCGTTATTATCAATCTGCTGTAAAGGCGCAACCGCTTTATGTGCAAACCCAGCGTAAGTTTCTTTTAAAATACGTTTTAAAGTAACTTCATCATAGCTTTCACCAACAAACGGTGATATTACTTTAAATGCTAATTCGTGATACGGTAATTCAGCCCAAGATTGAATTTCATCAGCGCTGAATTTTGGGATATCTTTTGGTACATAAAGACCACCATCACTGGCTAAACCAGTTAATAATACGTCTTCGAAATTGAGTTCGGGCGCGTTTCCACGTGTGCTTATATATTTCATAATATTAACCGCTTAAATGTTCTACTCGAATGCGGACTACTGGCTCAACCACATCGTCTAATGCTTCTAATTTCGCTATTGCGTCGTTTATGTCTGCTTCTTTTACAATATGAGTCATCATAATAACAGGCAATGTTTTTGCGTTATTTTGTGGCTCTTTTTGTAAAATTGCTTCGATGTTAATTTCTGTTTCACTCATTATTTGAGCAATTTTCGCCATTACACCCACTTTGTCACTTACTTCTAAACGTAAGTAAAAAGCGGTTAGAGATTGATCAACATCTAAAATTGTTATTGTGTCGTCAATTTTGCCAAAACCTAGGTGTGGTACTGGACGAGCATTTGTGCCCACTAAACGTGCTACGTCAACAATATCAGCAATTACCGATGAAGCTGTTGCCGTATCACCAGCGCCAGCGCCTGAATACATAGTTTGACCTACGGCATCACAGTTAACCAATACAGCGTTTAATACACCATTTACGTTGGCGATTAATGATGTTGCTGGAATCAATGTTGGATGAACACGCATCTCGATGCCTGCTTCACGCCTAACAGCTACACCTAAGTGTTTAATTCTGTAACCAAGCTCTTCCGCGTAATTAACATCTTGTGCTGTAATTTTGCTGATGCCCTCTGTATATGCTTTTTCAAACTGTAAAGGCATACCAAAAGCGATCGACGCTAATATAGTTAATTTATGTGCAGCATCAATACCTTCCACATCAAATGTAGGATCGGCTTCTGCGTAACCTAATTCTTGTGCTTCTTTTAACACATCTTCAAACGCACGACCTTTTTCGCGCATTTCAGTTAAGATAAAGTTGCCAGTACCATTAATGATACCCGCTAAGCTTTGTACTTTATTGGCAACCAATCCTTCACGCATGGCTTTGATGATTGGAATACCACCGGCTACGGCTGCTTCAAAATTAACCGTAACCCCTTTTTTAGTCGCGGCTGCAAATATTTCATTACCATGTACTGCGATTAACGCTTTGTTTGCTGTCACTACGTGTTTGCCATTTTCAATTGCGCTCATTACGATTTCTTTTGCTAAATCATAACCACCAATTAACTCTACAACCACGTCAACATTTGGGTCACGTGTTACTGCTAATAAATCTTGAGAAACTGTAATACCTGTATAATCATACCCTTCTTTAACAGTACGCATACCAATATGCGTAATATTAACGGGAAAACCAGCGCGCGCGCTGATCTCAAATTGGTTCTCTTTTAGGACACGAAAAGTGCCGCCACCTACGGTACCTAGACCGCATAATCCAACATTAACCGATTTCAATGTATAACCTCAAAAATTAAATACAAAAAAATAGACACCCTAAGGCGTCTATCCAAAATTCTAAATTATTATAACCCTAACACAACAGCCATTTCTTTAGCTGACCTGTATCCAGGAATAATTCGACCATCTTCTGTAAAGATAGAAGGGGTACCTGTTACTCCTACTTGACGACCTAGCTGATATTGTTGCGCTACTGGGTTGTCGCATGTTTGCATTTTAACTGACTGATTTGATTTTAATAACGTCATTGTTTCTTGTTGATTAGGCGCACACCATGCAGTCACAATTTTGTCATATGAACTACCAGATAATCCCGCTCGAGGAAAAGCTGCGTATTTAATTTCTATGCCTAATTCTAAATATGAATCAATTTCTGAGTGTAGTTTACGACAATAACCACAATCGATATCAGTAAATACAATAACCGATGTTTTAACCTCACCTTTTGGAGAGAATATAATAAAATCATCTCGATCCATAGATTGTAATATTGGTAATCGATTCTTTTCTTTGTCTTTTTCAGCTAATGCCATTGTTTTTGCAGTTAAATCAACTAGATCTCCACCATTAGTTTTGAACAATCTCAAATTTTCTCCATAGAAAAAATATTCGCCGTCTAATGTAGTATAAATAATTGAGCCTTCAGCAAATAAAACTTCGTAAATACCGTCAATACTTGTTGCTTTTGCACTAACAATCGCTGCTTGTTTGGAAAACTCAAATGATAGCGCTTTGGTTAATTGCACTTTTA
>JALJPK010000224.1 GCA_022968985.1 Pseudomonadales bacterium
AGCAAACTGCAACTCTCACTTCCCCATTTATTTTATAGCAGGTAATCGAGACTTCACCCTAGGCCAAACCTTTGCTAAAAAAAGTCATTTAACCATCTTAAACGAACCCTACACATTAATTATTGAGAATAAAAAAATATTATTAATGCACGGTGATTTATTATGCACTGACGACATTTCTTATTTAAAATTCAGAAAAATAATCAGAAACCCAATATTACTTTTTATCCTTAAAAAACTCCCCCTTAAAACCCGCCTAAAATTAGCCTTCTCTCTACGTAACAGCTCATCTAAGCATATGCATCAAAAAGCCAAAAACATTATGGACACAACAAATAAAGGCGTATCACTCTACACAAATAAATACAAATGCGATTTATTAATTCACGGACACACACACAGACCCAAAATACACAAACCGAAAATTAACGAACAGATATTAGTTTCACGTATTACACTTGGGGACTGGGGGGAACAAGCAATAGGTTTGGAATTAAACGAAAAAGATTTTAAATATGAGTTGATTGATTACATCAATTAAATTGAAGATTTAAACAGAAGGATTTTAGGTGGTAACCCAAACAGCCACATCCCGGCACATGATGTCACTACTACCGTTGCTCCCTTCCAGGCCTGGCGGAGTTCGTAGTTAATCATTGCGAGAGGACCGAAAGGGTCACCATAACGAGAGGCGCATTATCCAAACATCTGAGCTGATTGCAAGTATAATTTTATTTTATTTTTTTGAACTGTGTGAAAAGATAGCTAATATTAACTAATTAGGCAGCACTGTTTACTTTAAAACTCATCTAAATCCTTTTTTAGGTAATTATATTAACGAGTTTATACGCGGCTTTTTATATAATTGGAGTATGTCATTACAACTTATATTAAAAAACATCAAAAGCTCACGGTAAGATTAATAAGATTTGGTATTCTCATTACTTTAGTGACCACTTTTATTCTTGCCAGTATCCAGATCACTTCCGATTATCACAACCAAGTGAGCATTATTGATAATCAAATTGGTGAAATCCTAAATGCAGCCAAACAACCCGCTACCAGAGCAGTGCACACATTAGATGAACCTTTAGCCAACGAAGTAATAAGTGGATTAAGTCATTATCGTTATATAACAGAAATAAAAATCGAAGATGAAACTAACATTCAATTAGCTATTTTTAAACGGATTGCACCAAAGACATCAACTCTTGCTCAATTTCTATTTTCTGGTGAACAGGCCTACGAAGTAGAGCTCTTAGCTAATTCATATCGAGGTAATGAATATGGACTTCTGTCTATCCGAATTTCACGAGCCAGTGCATTTTCTGAATTTGTCTCATCAACCGTCTCAGATCAGCTTTTTGGATTAATTAAAAATTTAATTATTTTAACTTTATTATTTTATGTATTTCACATTCTTGTTTCAAAACCAATAATTGAATTAAGTAAAAAAGTAGATGAAATTAAACCTAACACACCCAACTCCAAGGCCATTAAATTAGATTCTCATAATACCGACGATGAAATTATGGTTTTAACAAATGCCACCAATCAATTTATTAATAATACCAATCAATTGATCGAACAATTAACCGAGTCTGAAGCTCAAGTTAAAACATCATTAGCTGCTATGCAGGCTATTTTAAACGATTTACCGAGCATGATTTATTTAAAAAATAGAAAAGGCGAATTGCTAATTGTAAATCAGCGTCTTTGTCGTTTTGTGATGCAATCACAAGACGATTTAATTGGAACATTACAAGAGGATTTTCTCAATAAGTACGCTCATGATTCAAAAGAACAACTAATCAATAGTGATTTAAAAGTAATTGATAGCCAAAAAACTCAAATAATTAGTGAAATAGAAATGCTTAATGGTTATGGCAAAGCATTTTATTTAGAAGTTCGTAACATTCCATTTAGCTTTAATGACGAAGACTGTGTATTAACGGTAACCAGAGACATTACCGAATCAAAAATTGCCGCCGAGAAAATAAAGCACTTAGCTTACCATGATTCATTAACCAACCTACCAAACCGGTTATTGTTCAGCCACCATTTTGAACAAGCAATGATTCAAGCTAATCAAAATACAACTAGTGGCGCGTGGATTATGATTGGCTTAGATAACTTCAAAAACATCAACGATTCCTTAAATCATCAAACTGGCGACAACCTACTGATTCAATTCTCCAAGCGAATACAGGCGCATTTAACTGACGGGGACTATTTATCAAGATTTGGTGGAGATGAATTTATTATCTGCACCCAACAACTCTCATCCGAAAAAGAAGAAGCAAGAATAGAGGCATTAGAAAAAGCAAAATATTTACAAGAATTATTGAGCCAACCTTATTTTAATCACGGTCATAAAATTAATACTACTTGCAGTATTGGGGTTTCGGTTTACCCAGGTGAAACTCAATTTTCAGAACAGATGATTAAATACGCCAATACCGCCATGCAACATGCTAAAGAGCAAGGCAAAGATCGAGTTATATTATTTGAAAATTTCATGGCGCAAAATGTATTACAAAGAATTGAATTAGAGGAACAACTAAGAGAAGCTTTCATCAAAAATGAATTCTTTTTAGTTTATCAGCCTCAAATCGATAGTCGCAATAACTCAGTACAAGGCGCTGAAGCATTATTACGCTGGAACCACCCAACTAAGGGTCGTGTATCACCTGCTCATTTTATTCCAGTACTTGAGTCGTCTGGTTTAATTATCAAAGTGGGTTATTGGGTATTTGAACAGTCCTGCCTAGCACTAAGTAACTGGATCAATGATGGGCACTGGAATGAAGATCAATTACTTGGCATTAATGTTAGCCCTCAACAATTTAACGAACCTGACTTCGTAGCTACATTAATAGATATTTTACATAAAACAGGCGCCCCTACCAATTGTATTGACCTTGAAATAACGGAAGGTTTATTAATTGATAATATCGATGATATTATTGCTAAAATAATTCAACTCAAGGCGATGGGGATTACTTTTTCAATTGATGACTTTGGAACGGGTTATTCCTCTTTATCTTATTTAAAAAAACTACCGGTTAATGTATTAAAAGTGGATCAATCATTTATTCGCGACATTCCTCATGACGAACAATCTGTAGCCATTGTAGAAACCATTATTTCAATTGCGAGTCATTTAAAATTAGACACAATAGCTGAAGGTGTCGAAACCCAAGAACAATTAGATTTTTTAACTTCTATTGATTGTCACAGAATCCAAGGTTACTTATTTTCAAAACCTTTGGATGAGGATGATTTTATTAAGTTTATAAACGACAAAAAAGACGTATAATCCCTTTTTTATTAATTTTTAATATTATGTACATAATTAAAGAAGCATTTTACTCCCTCCAAGGCGAAGGGGCACAAACAGGTCGCCCTTCAATTTTCTGTCGATTTGCAAGCTGTAATCTATGGAATGGCAAAGAAAGCTCACGAGCGAATTCAATTTGTACATTCTGTGATACCGACATTCTTGGTAGTGACGGCATTAATGGCGGGAAGTTTAAGTCAGAAACAGCATTAGTCGATAACATTTTATCACTTTGGCCCTGCAATGAAACACCCGCCTATATCATTTTTACAGGTGGTGAACCCGCTTTGCAGTTAACTCAAACTTTAATCGATGAATTTAAATCAAGAAACACGATATTAGCCATAGAAACAAATGGAACTTTAGAATTACCTTCTGGTATTGATTGGATTTGTGTCAGCCCAAAAGGCGCAAGTAACGTCATAATTTCAAAATGCGACGAATTAAAACTGGTATACCCTCAAAATGATGCTTTGCCTGAAAAATTCAGCCATATAAAAGCAAAGAAATATTATTTATCACCTAAAAACCCCTTAAATAATGACGATATCATTAGCAGCCAAAATGATGCCCTCACTCAATGTATGGATTATTGTTTGGCCCATCCAAAGTGGAGCCTCAGCCTGCAAACCCATAAAATCCTCAACATAGCTTAATTCAAACTCATTAAATTCTTATCCGATTTTTAACCTATACTGCAATTAAGCTCGCTTTTAGGTTAAATTTTGATTCAATTCTATTTTAAAAATCCAAAATATTTTATTCCCTTCGGGTTTAATACCTCGCCGCTTGCGGCGTTATCTTGTAAAGTATTCGCATATAAACGACACAATGTAACGATTTTGATGTATCACTTAGTTTTCCCAGCTAAATATAGAAGGGCGATATTTAACCCT
>JALJPK010000225.1 GCA_022968985.1 Pseudomonadales bacterium
ACAGAATAATACTATAATAGGTTTTCTATATTTGAAATATCATTAATCATTTTACAAAAATATAAAATCACAAATAGTTAGAGTTTAAATTCTATTTTGTGTACAAATAAAAAAGGCGAAGTGATTTTACTTCGCCTTTACTTTTGTGGGCCCTCGCGGGCTCGAACCGCGGACCACTTGATTATGAGTCAAGTGCTCTAACCAGCTGAGCTAAGGGCCCTAATAAAATAGACCATTACGATCTTTTTTATCGGACTGCAATTTTACATATTTGCTGATTGGAAACCTAATATATACCTGAGAACTATGAAGCTTAGCGGCATAAAATTTAAACTTTCATTTAGAGCAATGTGTTAATCGATATTGACTCAGACCTTTCTACTTCCGAGTTCCAAAAAATCAGAAAGTTGTTATTGTGTAAAACAACCCTAGATAAATTCTAATTTAATTTTACGATAAAAGTTGAGCTCAAACCGGGGAGCACTTGCCTTGGAGTCAAGTGCTCCCCGCCCGAACGTACCTTTCGCGTACGGGCGGGTAACCAGCTGAGCTAAGGGCCCTAATAAAATAGACCATTACGATCTTTTTTATCGGACTGCAATTTCACATATTTGCAGCACAGGAAACCTAATACATAATTGTGAGCAATGAATCTTGACGGCATAAATAACTTAATCTTCGATTTGGGCAATGTATTGCTAGATATCAACCCTACTCTTTCAACCGACGCTTTCAAAAAGCTTGGCGTGCATCAAATAGGTGAGTTCTATTCTCTTAGCCGTCAAAACCATCTATTCGATAATCTTGAAACAGGAAAAATTACCAATGCAGAGTTTAGAGATGAAATAAGGCTTTTAAGCGATGTTAGTTTAAAAGATGAGGAAATAGATGCTGCATGGAATGCTTTGCTCTTAAACATGCCTATTAATCGCCTGGAGCTGCTACAAAAACTTAAATCGAAGTATAAAGTTTACTTGTTAAGCAATACTAATGCAATTCACATCGCAGAATTTGATAATTACTTGGAACGAGAAAATACTAAAGAAGCTTTCTATAATTGTTTCGATCATGTTTACTACTCTCATCAGGTAGGTATGAGAAAGCCAAACGCTGATATTTATGAATTTGTATTAGCAGATCAATCAATGATTGCAGAAGAAACTATGTTTCTAGACGACTTGCAAAACAATTTAGACGGCGCAGCAAAGCAGGGCATCCAAACTCAATTGACTTTAAGAAATATTGTTGATTTATTCGCGAACTAAGCAGATAGCCTATTTCTTCACAAAAGACTCCATCTGATTATCGAAATTCAGATAGTAAATGCCTTTTTTCAAGTTAGAAACATTGATCTGTGTATCAGCTCCCTTTTTAACCAGGTTACCATATTGATCAAAGATTTCATACATCGTGCTCGAAGTAAAAATAATTTCTTTGTTCACTTTAAGTGGAGTGAATGAAATATTTGGTGTTGGCGAATTAAAAGTCGCATTTGGAGAGTAACGAGGCTTTCTAGAGAAATCCACTTGTTTTACTCTGTATTTATTTTCTCCTGAGTGGGGTGCTACTTTAAAGCTGTAGTTATGAGAAACCGTTGTTCCTTTTCCATCTACTTGGCCTAATTTAATCCACTTGTTCCATCTAAATTGTTCGATAGTAAAAGGTAATTCGCCAGACTCACCGTTGGTAGTCCATCTTAAAACGCCACCCTTATCAACCTTAATAGAAGAGATTACATATGTACTTTTAGGTTTAAGAACCTCAGGATTCATCACCTTAGGAGTACAATCGTCTTTATGTTTAATCTTTACTTCAACTTTACCACCAAGTTCAATTTGTAATGCAGTAAAATCAATTTCGAATGCGCTTGAGTTTAATTCGTCGGTTGTAATCTCGTCATTAACAGTAACTTCAAACGTACAAAACCCTACGCCAGAACCTGCGAATGGATTTAACACATAAAGGTTTTTACCTTGATAGGTGCCCTCGTGTAAGATCACTCCCGCCTGAACGTTGAGAGATATAAGTAGTGCGAGTGTAAATAGATATACTGTTCTTCCCATTATTGTTGACCTCAATCTATGTTTGCTATAGCTAAAATACTAAGCCTGCAAAGCTAATGTCTTATTTTGCAAAACCAAAATAATTAAAAACTTTTATATATAGGCTAATTTAAGCTTTTTGCATTGTTAATTAATCTGTAAATCTTCTTTTTCATATTCAATATCTCACATTAATAGAAATATTGTCATTTCATTTCGAATCATCCAAAAGCAATTATCATACCGAATCTTTCTTAGGTAATCCCTTTATACTTTTTGCTGCTTCAAACATTTTTTTTGCCTGTCCCTCATTAAAGTCAAGACCTGGAATATCCTGAACCTCGTAAACAGAATTGGCAGTTTTAATTAAAAAGTAAAAATGATGTCTTGGATCTAAACCCGATCCTTCTATTTCCATTGAATAAAGGAGGCTAACCGAATCCTGAACGATATAAGTAGGCACCATAATGCCCCCATTTGCGATATCTTCCATCTTCATCGAAATGTTGTAATCCGCTTCAACAATTTGCAATCCAAAATATTCTCCAATTCTAATCTCCAGCGCTCCTAAATCGCTATACTCTATAGACATAGTACCGTTTGTAGAATCTGGGATTTCAATAGAAATGGGTAAGTCTTTGTCTAACAAACTTGCAACATGCAGCTTGTTTTTCTTCAAGTATTTAATATGATCCTCTTCCGATACCATGCCATCATTGACATTAGTTTCTCCACATCCAAATAATGCAACCGCACATAACAGGGCAAGTAGCCAATTCGAAATCCTTTTCATACGGTATGCTATTTTATGGTTATTTGAGTGTTAAAGATAACACATTAATTTAATTGAGTTATTATCATTTTAAACATTTGAATTATTTGATTGCGGCATTATTCTTGATAGGCCGAATCTATATTTAAATTACTTTTACCGTTAATGAAGTATTCACTATTAACCTTATTAATAATTATCACTGTTTCAACAGGGAATTTGGCTGCTCAAGAAGCAGGTAAAACGAGGGGTACTGTGCTGGAGAAAAGTGAGCATGGCCATCCTCAGTCTCTTCCTGGTGCTAGTTTATATTGGGTAGGACTTGAGAGTAAGGGTGTAGCAACAGATATGAATGGTGCTTTCGAGATAATCAACCCCTCTTCATTCCCAGCAAAACTGGTGGTTAGCTTTGTAGGTAAACCAAACGACACCATTGCTATTGCAACTGTTCCCACAGATGATTTATCAATAGTACTCTCCAACAATAGCGAGTTAAAGGAAGTTGTAATTAAAGGCAAGATTGACGCTACCAGCACTTCTTTATATTCCGACATTAATAAAGAGGTAATTACCACCAAAGAACTCAAAAAGGCTGCCTGCTGTAGTTTGTCGGAAAGCTTTGAAACAACTGCCACAGTCGATTTGAAATTTGATGATGCTGTTACGGGCACTAAAAAAATTCAGATGTTAGGCTTAGATGGAGTTTATGCTCAAATTCTTAACGAAAACATTCCAATGATTGGCGGACTTTCTTCTAACATTGGCCTTGGTTCTATCCCGGGTACTTGGATCGAATCTATTTCTGTTACTAAAGGAGCTGGTTCGGTGGTTAATAGTTACGAGTCAATTACTGGTCAAATTAACATCGATTTAATTAAATCGGATAAGGCAGACCAAGCCTTTTACAACGTGTACGCCAATTCTAAAGGCAATATGCAGCTAAATGTACATTTAGCCAATAAGTTTGGTGAAAAAGAAAAGTGGAGCAGTATTTTGTTCATGCATGTTGGCGATCTTTCTTTTAGTCATGATATCAACAAGGATTCTATATTAGATATGCCTTTGAGCAGAAAATACAGCATTTTTAACCGCTGGAAATATTCTGGCGAAAATTACCACAGTCAATTTGGCGTAAAATACTTAAACGATAGCCGTACAGGAAGTAGAAATTTTTACAAAAAACGGATTCATCTTTCCCAAACATCCTTTTCAAAGTATCGGGATTCAATTTAGCGCTAAGCACCACGAGCAAAAGTCGTTTTATGGATATGGTTTAAAAACATATTCGGGTGTTGAAACACGTATTTATACGAATGTTATATATCAAATAGAGAGCAAAAACTCAGTAACAAAGTTTAAAGCTGGAACTAGTTTTATTTACGACGATTTTGATGAGCACTATATGGATACCACCTTCTTA
>JALJPK010000226.1 GCA_022968985.1 Pseudomonadales bacterium
ATTGATGCTGCCAAAATTAATGAATGTTTAGGGTGTAAAATTGCCGATGAATCCGTTTTATGTACCGATGGCCAGCCTGCTTATAATCAACTTTGTAATACACATAACCTGTATCATGTGGTGATAAAAAACAATCAAACTCAACAAGGGTTGTATCACATTCAATATATTAATAACTATCACAAGCAGCTAAAACGTTGGTATCTAAAAATGCATGGAGTGGCGAGTAAGAATCTAGCGAAGTATTTGGCTTGGTTTAGAATGCTGGATTGGCATAAAAATCAGACGTTTTCGAGTGTCATTAAAACTAAAACTGAAAAACTGTTTGAATTCAAGTTGTTACAAGTGCAGCAACACAATTTTAAAACATAGCCTTTTTTAAGTTTAAAAGGTTAAGGATATACATATAATAAATATAATTTGATGTTATAAAGTAAAAACCCATTGAATGTTAGTTTATCGATTAAACAAAGAGTTTGCATCGGGATTAATTGATATTTCTATTGGTTTTACTAAAAAAGGCGGCCAAAACTTATTTCAATATTCATGTCATCATAATATTTTTGTTGCAATTGAAAAAAGTGGCATTACAAATATTAGAAATAAACGAGTAGGTTTTGTAAATGCGGGTGTGTATAAACGAATATATGGTAATAAATTTAATACAGTTAATACCTATATAAACAGTGATGAATCATTATTTAAAATGTTAATTGCAGGTAGAATTGATGGTTTTTTTATTAGTAATGTAGTGTTAGATGCGTACATAAAATTTGGAGTGCCTCGTGCTATCTTACCCGAACAATGGCAGCAGTCTATTTTAGACCCTGTCATTATATCCTCATCACCCGTATATTTTCAGGTTAGCCAAAAAAGTGATATCCCATATTCGGCTTTAAATAAAATACAGACTTCTGCCGAATTACATAGCCAAAAAGGGGTTTTTGATGAAATTTATCAAAATTATGGTGTTCAAAATAAAAACTTAAATCAAAATTCGTTGCATAATGTTGTTTGACGAATTTATTAATAGTTAACTGTCCGCAACAGCTCATTTATTATTCGATAAACCCCTATCTATAATGTAATCAATTTAGAATGCCCCCCCCAAAAAAAAGTAAGCTCAACTAGGTACTCTGTCTGTTTTAATGTTGTCTTCAACAGTCCTAAATTACAAAAAAACCACCTCATTTTATAATCTTTCCCTGAACTACTTGTATAAACACTTAGTTTAAAATAACTATTCAGCGCTGTTGCAAATTTGTTATATTAGACTCAAATTTATGTCATGTAGCAGATTAAATGAAGTGATAAGTATAAATAAATATATTAGCTTTTTAGCTTTGAAGTCATAGCGAAAATTCATTACTGAAAATATATAGCTAGGTATTAAATTGAGTAATGTATTTTTAAACGATTAAATCAACCAGGTTATAACAATCAATTGTGTTAAAATCAGTGAGTTAACAAACAGCAATGAAATATTGTTATGCTAAAAACTATCAAGGTTATAGACATGCAATGCCAATTATTAAGCAAGTATTTACAAAAAAAATCACAGTATTCCTAATAATTTTTCTGACAGTCAAATATTGATAAAAGTGTTATTGAGTATGTTAATAGTCTTCTATAAATTAATAATATAAATAAATAAATTAATGACAATAATTCAGTCGTGATGTTAAAAAGTCGCTAATGTATCAAATAATAAATTTTACGTGTTGTAAAATATCGTAAAAAATACGGAGTTTTCTGATGAATATATCATTGATCATCACCACCTATAATTGGCCTGAAGCCCTTCAAAAAGTGATTCAATCAGCATTAGTTCAATCCCAAACTGTTTTTGAGATTATCATTGCGGATGATGGATCAAACGACAAAACCAAAGATGTTATTTTACGAATTCAGCAAACAACAGATGTTCCAATTATCCATAGTTTTCAACAAGACAAAGGTTTTCGGGCCGCTCGAAGTCGAAATAAAGCGATTAAACAAGCCACGGGAGATTACATCGTACTAATCGATGGTGACATGGTATTGCAGCATAATTTTATTGAAGATCACCTAAAATGGGCAAAACCAAACCAAATCGTGCAGGGTAGTCGTATCACTTGGAATAAATCAATATCCGAACAGTTTTTACAAACTGGTAAAACACCTTCGTTTTTTAGTAAAGGGGTCGGTAATCGCAAAAATTTATTACGCAGTGGTTTATTAGCTAAATTATTTACAAAATCCATGCAAAACACTAAACGCACACGATCATGTAATATGGCATTTTGGCGAAAAGACGCAAACTTAATAAACGGATTTGATAATCGATTTGAGTCATGGGGTTATGAAGATACCGACTTCACTCAACGATTACTTAATCTAAAATTATCACGTATCTATCTTAAGTTTGCCGCTTCAGCCTATCATTTGTATCACCCACAACAGTCCAAACAAGCGTTAGATTTTAATCGTGAAATATTTGAATTCAGCCAACAATCTAAAAACACTCGTTGTTTAAATGGTTTGGATCAATGTGCAGACGGACCGTAATTAATTAAGTATTTTTGAGTTGTTAAATTATCTAAATTAGAATGGATTGTACTGTTAGTAGAATGTATGAACTTAATGCTAGAAAAGTCAGTGTCCTGCCCTTATTGCGCTGAAACAATTGAAGTCATCATAGAAGTATTAGATGAGAGTCAACAATACATCGAAGACTGTCAGGTGTGTTGCAGACCAATTGTGTTTCACATAAACCTTGAGTTTGATGGGGCGACTTCGGTAACTCTTTATACAGAAAATGATTCTTTTTAAGTGAGATTAAACGCTTTGAGCTTGCCAGATTGACTTTAACTTTATATTAAAAACAGTCAAACAAAATATTATGTTGTTATTGTCATAATTCTATAAATAAATCAAAATCAAACAAATTTTCAATCAATGGAAAAGTAACGTTAATTAATATAATTCTGCAATAATTTAATAAAAATAAACAAATAGAGAGATAAAAATGCAAGAGGGAATGGACAATTACACCCCACCTACAGCGGAAGTTATTCGTGTCGAAAATCAAGATAATAACCATGTGAAAATCAATAAATTACCTGCTGTCATGTTTTTACATTGGATAGAGGATTCATTTCAATTATGGTTTTCTTTAAAGTGGCGAATGTTGTTAGGTTGTTTTGTATTATTAATGCTATATACATTGGTCTCAGGATTGACTTATATAATGGGTAATCTTTATCAACCCGATACAAAATTTCTATATGTCATTGGAGGAATATTACAGGTAATTAATAGTGTATTTCAGTTTATTATATTCTTTATCAGTGCTGCTTTTGTATTGTATCTTAAAGATGTCGATTCTAATATTGAGACTAGTTTTTATGTTTATTTAAAAAAGGTATTACGTCGATATAAAAGTATTTTATTATATATGCTGATCTATGCGATAACTGTGATTGTGGGGATTGCATTTATATACTTTATAGTTAAAATCGGCGTACTTTCGATGAATAAAACGGCCATTTTTATTCTAATGTTAAGTGTGTTTATTTATACTTGGATATTTATTTTTTCACCAGTGTTATTGATTGATTTTACAGATTTAAAAGTGAAGGACGCGATGCTGATTAGTTTTAAAGCAATCGGTTTAAATATTATACCATTAGTGTTATTTGCAATTGTTCAGCTAATTATTCTAATTATTATTGCTTTCGTATGCACCCTTGTATCAGCCGTCAATCCCTTTGCCAAAATGCTCTCAATTGTTTTGATTCCGTTTATTGTGAGTTATTGTTATGCATCATATTGTGTATTGTATATTCAAATTTTTTCAAAAATTAAAAATGTAAATGAATCAAATATTACAGCTGAAAATGTGCAACTTGATGATGTAGTTGAGGGGTAGTTGAGGGGTAGTTGAGGGGTAATTGGGGTGATAGTTGGGGTGTAGTTGTTTAGAAAAACTCGAGTGTTGATTTGCAAAAAAAACAAATTAACACTCAAATTTAAAACAGAAAAAACTAAGACGAAAACAAATACAAAAAATTATTGTTCTAATTTAGTTTTTAAAGCGGCATTGGTTGTATTAAGCATATCAGGTACACCGGCTTCTAATTTTTTCCAAAACAAACTCACCATCAAACCTGAAAACGACTCTTTGTGTATAACGGTGGTAATGGCACCATCTTGTGATAATTCGAAAATTTTATCGTTGGTAAACATAAAC
>JALJPK010000227.1 GCA_022968985.1 Pseudomonadales bacterium
CCGCAGGCAATTTTTTGTTGAATCAATTTTTGTGGTTTTGACCAAATAAAAATTGTTTTTTTTGGGCTACCTTGGTTTAGTGCATCTTTGGCGAATGTGCGCCTACGTGTGGTGTATTTTGGGGAATGTACGCCTACGTTTGGTGTTTTCTGGTGCATTTTTGGCTTTAAATGTCGCTATAAATAACTCACTAAAAAAGGCAGGCTATTCATATCTGTGCAGCTGCAATGGTGGAATAGGTTTCAAAACAATTCGTTTGAATACTGAATAGCTCACCGCAGACGAAAAATTTGGTGAACATTGCCAAAATTGGCGATATTTTTAGAAAATCGTTACAAAGGTCTACGCTCTCCACACAAAATAAAATTTGCCGTTTCAGGTTGTACTCGTGAATGTGCTGAAGCACAGTCTAAAGATGTGGGTGTGATTGCAACTGAAAATGGTTGGTCGTTATATGTGTGTGGTAATGGTGGTATGAAACCAAGGCATGCAGATTTGTTGGCAACGGGTCTTTCAAGCGAAGAGTTAATTAAAATTGTTGATCGTTTCTACATGTTCTACATCCGTACTGCAGATCGTTTGCAGCGTACATCTAAATGGATGGACGCAATGGAAGGCGGTTTAGATCACTTAAAAGGCGTGATTTTAGAAGATAAGTTAGGTATCTGTGCAGAATTAGAAGCCGATATGCAAGTAAATATCGACAACTACCAATGTGAATGGAAAACAACATTAGATACGCCTAAGGCTTTGGCGCGTTTCGCTCACTTTGTGAATGCTGACGACACTGACTCAGCCGTTCAGTTTGATTTAGAGCGTGGACAAATTAAACCTGTTGTGAGAATTCCAGCATTAAATATTGAAACTAAAAAAGACTTAGAGGAGGCTTAATCATGAATTGGACTAAAGTATGTAAAAAAGACATGATGATTCGTGATACAGGTCTTTGTGTTAAAGGCGCAAACGGCGAGCATATTGCTGTATTTTGGGAAGGCGCAACGGATCAGTTGTTTGCAATATCAAACCAGTGCCCGTTTGCCAATGCTAGTGTATTGTCTCGTGGTTTATTAGCTGAATTTTCAGGTAAATTAACCGTGGCGTCACCAGTGTACAAACAGCATTTTAATCTTGAAACGGGTGAGTGTTTGGAAGATGAGAATGTAACATTAAAAACCTATCGTGTTCGTGAAAACGACGGCATGGTTGAAGTGATGGCTTAATAGCTGTTCATAAAAAAAATCCTCAGTCATGTAAATGGCTGGGGATTTTTTTTGATTCTGATTTGGAGGGTTTGTACGAAATATGTGTCTGCTCAGATAGCTGTCCAATTTATATAGTTCAAGGGTAGAGCCTGTACCTAAGTTAAAAGGTAACAATACTGCGAATATCCTGTCCTACGCCCTTAGGCTCGATAATTCGTTTAATCTGTTGTACCAGATTACTGACCATTTCCGACAAAAAATACTCAAATTAGAAAAGAGGTTAATCGTGATACAACTTAAATGTTATCTTCTTTGAATCCTTCAGCTTCGTCGTAATTTTCATTATTTAAAAACTTATTCATCTGCTCTAATAAATACTTTCTATGCTCAGGGTTCATCAGGCTTAATTCTTTTTCATTAATAATACGAGTTTGATGATCTTGCCATAGTTTCCACGCTTGTTTTGAATAGTTCGCCAGAATCTCTTCACCTTTGGCATTTGGCATAGGTGCATAGTCTAGTGCTTCAAGTTCTTTATTTAGTTTCTTACAAAATACAGTTTTGCTCATAATAATGTCTCTTTATGTTCTACGGTTTATAAATGTAAACACTTGTTTGGCATGAAATGTGATAGATGGTGTCAATAAAACCACGTTTTATCTGGTTCATGTAGTAATTTGTGTAAAGTATACACTTTGTGAAGTGTGATACATCATTACAAATCTACTTTGTTACAATCTTTTAATATTGATTTAAAGGGTAAGTTCATATGAGGATTTATGAATATTAATTTAAGGCGGGTAAGATCTCAAAAAGTTGGGCGTGCAATATTGTATGCTTCTTTTATCAAACATCTCCTCTTGTTTATTGTATTTATAGTACAAGGCTGGGTCGAGATGAGTGTTATGGGGGCTATGATGTTAGTCTTTGTGAGTGTCTCAATATATTTTGAAAACATTAACAAACGAAAATTAACTTTCTTTTTGATGTTTGCAGCTATTATCTCTTATTGGGCAGGTTCAGAAATATTATTAGGCACACAATATGGTTATCACCATGTTATTTGGCCGTTAATTGTAGTGATGGTTTTATTGGATGTATTAGATGGGCGTCCATTATATCTTTGTTTATTGGTGTGTGTGGGTGCTGTGATTGCATCTACTTTTTTACCAGAACA
This sequence comes from Pseudomonadales bacterium, assembly GCA_022968985.1. Lineage (GTDB taxonomy): Bacteria > Pseudomonadota > Gammaproteobacteria > Pseudomonadales > Natronospirillaceae > Marinicellulosiphila. Next base: position 2,380 of record JALJPK010000227.1, read on the forward strand.
AGGATTGCTAATTGCTGAGCATACAATGATGCCATTGTTTAACATGTTGTATCTTGTTGTGTCGTGTCTAATTTTGATTCCAGTGATGATCTATTTTCATCGGAGTAATTTATTTGTGTTAAATAAGTTACGTGAGCAAGCCAATACAGACACATTAACCGGATTGTATAATCGACGACGAATGTTAGAAGATATCAATTTACAACAGGCGTTATGTGAGCGAAATAACGGTAAATTCTCTTTGATTTTAGCGGATATCGATTTTTTCAAAAAATTGAATGACTCTTATGGGCATGGCGCAGGGGATGCCGCATTAGAGTCTTTGTCAAAACTTCTAAAAAACACAGTGAGAAAAACAGACAGTGTTTCAAGGTGGGGTGGTGAAGAGTTTCTTATATTATTATCAGGTTCAGATGCAAAAGAAGCGTATAAAATTGCCAATACTTTAAGAGAGTTGATTGCCAATCAACCTATTAAATATCAAGATCGACATTTACATCTGACATTAAGTTTTGGTGTGGCGAATTACAAAATAGGCCAAACAATTGAGCAAACCATTAACAATGCCGATATGGCTTTATATCAAGCTAAAGTTCAAGGCCGAAATCGTGTAGTATTACATCGACCATCCATAACTGTTATGCCTGAACCGACTAAAGCCAATGAAAAATATTTTGCATCCAAAAAAGAAGATGTTGAACCCGTCTAAGCAATCAAAAGTTTTGATATTAGGCGGCACCTCTGACGCCAGAAGACTTGCTATTAAGTTAATAGAAATAAATATCAACGTTGTTTATTCAATTGCAGGCTTAGTAAGAACTCCAAAACTTGATTGTTTAATTCATATTGGCGGTTTTACGTTACATGGTGGGCTAGAGCAATACATTCAAGAACATCATATATCAATTATCCTCGATGCCACTCATCCTTATGCTTTAAATATATCCCAAAAAGCGACTTTGGCCTGTATCAAAACTAATATTCAGTATGTGCGTTTTGAGCGCCCACAATGGCAAATGCAACAATACGATTTATGGACAACAATGGATAGTTGGCAGCAAGTAATATCTAAATTAGAACAATTTAAACGTGTCTTTTTAACGGCAGGGCAAGTGGCTGAGCCAATTATGACTCAACTTACGCAATTATCTTGTGATATAACATTACGCACAGCCAAACCACCCGATTATAATTTACCCAAAAATATTACATGGATCAAAGCCATCGGTCCATTTGATGAAAAAAGTGAAAAAAAATGGTTAAAAGATAATCAAATCGAGTTGATTGTCAGTAAAAATAGCGGAGGCAGTGCAACTTATGGCAAAATAGCCGCCGCGCGTGAATTAGGCATAAATGTGTTTATGTTTAATCGCCCACAAAATTCAAAAGTGACAGCTGAAAACATCCATACATTTGATGATTTAAACAGCTGCATTGATTATATATTACAAATTAAAACCGAGTGTTAAGTTACTCATAAACGATTTAAAGGCCAATAATGACTGATTCAACAAAGATTCAAAGCACACAAATTTCAACAGACAAATCTGCCATATTATTTGTTGGACATGGCTCACGTGACAACGACGCAGTCACCGAGTTTTATCAATTGGCGGAACATTTTCAAAAACGTTTTCCTGATCGTTTAGTTGAAACGGGATTTTTGGAGTTTGTAAAACCAATCATCGCAACTGGAATCGAAAAGCTTATAGCAAAAGGTGCCACACATATTCAAGCAATTCCAGGCATGTTAATGGCGGGTGGCCATGCTAAAAATGATATTCCAAGTGAATTAAATGCATTAGCTAAACAATATGATATTAAAATTGACTACGGCTCTGAGTTAGG
>JALJPK010000228.1 GCA_022968985.1 Pseudomonadales bacterium
TTGTTTGAATTCAAATTGTTACAAGTGCAGCAACACAATTTTAAAACATAGCCAAAAAAACCGCCATACTTTTCAGTAAGACGGTTTTTCAGAATACTTACTTTTTATTTATAACGAGACCACAAAATAATTGTTTCAGACGTTGTCTGTACTGTATTTTCGCCAGTCGCCTGTTCACAAGCAATCGTATTTGAAGAATCTTCCAGACAAACATTATCCACCGACGGTATTTCATTAGGATTATAAGTAACTGGCGCGCCTTCCAAATCAATAGTAATCGAATTACCAATTACATTTTGTGAACTGTCAGAATTACTATTATTTAAAGCAATGATATAACCATGAATCACTACATTACCTGATGTAGTTAAATTATTACCTGCCATAACAGTACCAAATAATTCGACAGAGCCACCCAGTTCAATGTCCCCCCCTTCATAAACGTTACCATCAGGATGTGTACCACCAGCGCCAAATACAACATTACCTAAAGAATTGGTCTGAAGAGCCCCTGCTTTTGACCCACTTTTTTCACAGTAATTGGTGGGATAAAATCCATCAAATTCATGCATTGGGCCAATCGATTTACTTGCATCAACTGCAACAGCATCAAAATAGTTATTACAAACCGCGTCATAACCTGCATAGTTAATCGCTTTAACTTTAGTATTATCACCAATACCTGCACTAATATTTTTTGCTGACAATAACGTAGCATGGGCCAAATTTGTTTTTACTTTTAAGTTGTCTTCAAAGAAATACACACCTGGTGCAATAGTGTCACCATCCACTGTCCACAACCCAGTCGAATAAGAGAAACAACCGTTGTTGTAATCATCTGCTGATTTATTATTAATGTTGATTGAGGAAACACATAATGATTGGTTCGAACGATCCACTGTTGCGCATGTTGGCCAATTAATTTGATTATTCGACCCTGTTCGAGTTACGTTGCGTATAATTTGACCCGCGCCATCGTATTGTACTTTGCATAAAAGTTGTTTTTTATAACGTTTAGAGGGTTTTGCTGCTTGAGTATAAAAACGATACAAACCGTCATCTAACACACTAACATCTTTAATATTAATTAACATTTCGCTTGAAGTGACATCAATCGAAAAAGAATAATTGGCATATTCTTGCAACGCCCATACATCCACCACTGGTTTTTCATCTATCTCAAATCTTGTTACTTTTTCGATTGGGTCAAATGTTAAAGTTTGATTTTGCTTAATTGTGTGCGTATTTTTGCAATTATTTACACGATTCCCAGCATTAAGTTCTGTATAGACATCCCACCAGTTAGCATTACAGATGATATTACCACCGGCATATACCTTGTTAAGTGAGTTAGGTTGAATGGGTTTACCTATAAAAACATCCGCTATTGTTGAAACATCATTTGCAACACTTACTTGACCTATTGAAATAAAACCTTCTGATTCAAGTGTATTATATGTGCGTCTGCTATTAACATAAATGGAAGCCTTTGCTGAGCTCATATTAGCTTTGCTTGCCATTGAAGTTGAGGAGGCCATTTTTACATAAACATAATCACCACTTGCATCTAAAATATAATCCCCATAAATATCAGTGGTTCTTTCTAATGCATTTGCTTTAATTGTTGTTCCTACATATCCAGTACCAGGTGACCACCCATCACCACTTGCGGTATCTTCTACCCATTCATTGGCATGAGCTTCATCTTTAATATAACCACCACCTGAAACATTAATATGACCTAATGCATAAGCTGAATCAGTAGAAGCACCTTGTTGTAGCAGAATGTTGTCATTGGATTTTAAATAAGTGAAGTGAGAATTACTATTGGCTGTGATTGAACCGGTTGCTTCAATCTCTTCAAGCCCGGTTAAACCAATATTAGATAAATTAACATCACCCTTCACTTTAATTTTATTATGGCCGTCATTAACAGTTAATGAAACGGCACCAGAAAAATTAACATCGGTATAAAAATTCATGGCTCCACTTGTTAGCATTACAGTTGTTTGTGTTGTTTCATCTTGAACCGTCACTTCAATTTGAGCAGAGGATCGCGCCAATTCATTTTTAAATGTAATAATGGCAGTTGCGCGCTCAGGAGTTGTTCCTACTTTTGGTTGATAGTCAGTAATATTAATAAGGTAAGAGTTACCAAAATCACCAAATGGAATTGTAATTTGTTTGACTTTTATGTCGACTCTATCTTCTGCACTTAGACGATTATAATAGGTTCTAAATATTTCAGCACCTGCCCACACACCAGCTTGAGCATGGGTAATTGCATGGGTGGTAACTTGTTTTTCTTGTGTGCTTCTACTTGCATATACAACAGATAAAGTAGACACAGTCAGTACCATGCCAATGATCATGACAATCATCAAAGTGGCCATACCGTTTTGATTTTTAAGATTGTTTGAGAGCTTCATGTTACACCTTCCCGTTTACTTATATATTAGTAATACAATATTGAAATTTATGTTCTGAATTGTCTGCAGATTCAACTGTTAATTGCACATGGTCGGCTTCTACACCTTGCTGATAAGGCCAACAGTTTATGCCTGCTGTTACATCAAAAGTTATTAAACTGGTTTCTCTATTGTTAAATTGAGCGGCAATTTCTGCAACTTCCCATGAACTTATGGCTGTTAAGTTATCAGTCCCATTACAATTAGTTGCTTCACGCCACTGCATTTCAAGATTACCGTCATCATTAATTGTTTCAATAAAACTGCGACACTGAAAAGCAGTGCCATCATAATAACGCCAGTACAATTCACTAAAACCACCATTTATTTGTGCAAACATTTCGCCATTATCACCTGCATTAGCACTGGTAATCCCATAACCAGCAGAATGTGTTTCGAGCTGAATACTTAAAAACACACTGGCCATTTGACCTTCCAATTGCATGTCAATTTTCATTGTATTGGCACGCTGAGCGGTATGTTGAAATACAATAAACGAGGCAGAAATGGTCAACATCGATATCACCATACCCACCATCATGCTGATTAAACTGATGCCTTTTTGATTATTGATTGGAGCTGTAATATTTTTCATATAGTTTACTCCCCTATACGTTATCTAAATAAATTTGGTAACAATCATTATATAAACTTTGTGCTTGTGCCTCTAAAGAAGATAAATAACTAATCACTTCATCAGCAAGATTATTGGCTTCTTCATAATTACCATTATTGTAATTTTGTTGTGCCGAATTAAGTTTGCTCGAAACATTTGCATACCAATTGTTATTATATAAATTAGGAATAGTCTGGTAACCAAGAGTATTAATTTCTTGAGCATAACCAGATGCTGCAAAGTGAGTAAGACATTGCTGTGCATACGGATCAATCAGCACTTTAACTCTACTTTTTGCTACTCCATCGTTGCCAATATCAAACAGTTTTGCCTGAACACTGGCTTGGTTAACAGCATTCTCTACCACTGTAATTATTGTTGAACCCGTCACATTCACTATGCCATCTGAAACAGTTAACTTAACGTCATAATCCCCTGGCTCTAATTCATGCGTAAATGACTGTAACGAACTGACAAATACAGAATTTATTTTCCAAGAATAGGTTAAAGCATCGCCATCGGGATCCGTTGAATTACTTATTAGTTGATATTTTCCTGCGGATAATTCCGTGGTGCTGATTGCAATCACAGGTTCATTATTATTTTGAACTGTAATTTGCTGAATTTTTGAATCACTTAGTTCACCATCAGACACGGTTAATTTTATTGAGTAATCACCATCACTGAATTCTCGAGTAAATGTGATACCTTGTGATACAAGTGTGTCATCCACATACCATTCATAAGTTAACGCAGCGTTTTCTGGGTCGGTCGAATTATTAGTAATGATTATTGAGCCATCATCATTTTCAGTAAATGTAAAAGCAGCGATTGGCGCTAGATTAAGATCAGTTTGAGTATTTGTATTAGTTTGTGTATGAGTTAAAGAACCGGTACCCGTTTGGGTGGTTGTATTTTGATTTGTATTGGTTTGGGTATTAGTTACTGTATTACTAACAGTATTGGTATTTGGATCCGTTTCATTTGTACCACCACCATTTATAGATGTTTTTACCCATGTATCAGTCCAAGTGGCACTTTGTACAGCTAAAATTTCACCCCCTACTGAATAAATATCACTGGCATCATCAATTGCAACTGATAA
>JALJPK010000229.1 GCA_022968985.1 Pseudomonadales bacterium
CAATCCTAGTCCACGCGATAATAAAAAGGAGCAACCTCAGATGAGGCTGATCCTTTGATTAAAACTGTGGGACAGCAGTGCTGACCATCGGCCTCTTTTTCAATTTTCTCTTCCCACATTAGTCTTCTAATAGTTTATGAATTTAGTTTAAAATCAGACTCCCTCTTTATCTCTTTTACTTTATTTTCATCAATATGAATTAACTCAAAACTGTCTACATCAATAACATAAGCCGCACCAAAACCTACCACTAACGTGCCAGACTTAGCTTTTAAGCGCATTAATGAAAAATCCTTTAACCCACTTATTAATGCTATTGTTTTGCCTAATTTATGTTGCATTTTATCTAGAATGGATGCTTTTAGATCGACCTGATCTACAACTGACGTAGACACTGCAAAACTGACCCGCTGATCTGTAAATGGGTTATTGCTACTTTCATCACCCAAATGTATTAATAATGCAGCATGAGGATTTTGTTGTAAATTTCTTGTATGTGCGGCTAATTCACTAATCAAAATATAAAAATAATTCTCGAAATATAAAAACGGAATCAATCCAATATCACACAAATTTTGCTGATTAATTGTAGACAGAACTAAAGTATTTTTTGTAGTTAATAATGTATTTAACTGTTGTTTTAAAATCTGTTGTTTTTCTTGTAACTCTTTATTCATTTTGTCTCTCAAAATTAAAATATCTGTTTATATATTAACCTATAGCAGAATTAAACTCAGCATCAGAACTTAAAACATTATTAGTGAGAGCCTTATACTTAGATTTTTAAGTAAAAAAGAAAAAAGTCATTTTTTAATGACCTGGCTTTTTGGAATTGAAATTTTAAAATTGACTTCGCTGCTTTTAAATATTTTAACAACTATGACTCTCTTGATTCTACCCCCAAACACTATTTTGACGTCCGGACTCCTACACTTAATTTCGACCTTTTATTGACTTAACTCGAAGATACTTAATCACTTTCGTCACAATACACATAAATATTCTCATTTATTTTAATAGGTAAAGGGTCTGTCGGAATATCAAACCATATTTCAATATAGTCCCTTTGATTATCACTCAGTTCAATGCTTATAATATTTTCTGATTTTTTATTTACAGTAAAGTAATAATCAAACGCATACTCTCTTTCTTCAAAAATATCAGCTAAAATATCCAATACCCCTTCAAATTCCGATGTGAAATACCTAGTTCCACTATCAAAATTAAATATTTTATCAAAATAAACAATTTCTGATAAAATTTCGTTAATTACATTTTTATCCTGAATTTTTAAAATAGTGTCTTCATTAAAACAATAAGGTTCAGATTTATTCACACACGAAGTGAATGTTAGAATAATGATAAATAAAAATTTAAACTTAAATAATGTTTGAAAATTCATAATTAATAACCTTTTATTTATTGGGAATAATTCAACAGCTAAATAAGGGATAAGTCAGTTATTACACAATATTATTTGTGTGAAAAAACATCATAAAACAAGCGACTCCCCCCCTTTTTCATTATGACTTTGAGGTTTTTTATATTGTTTTCTTTTTATAGCTAGCTTATAAATAGCTAGCTTATAAATTACTAGTTAAACAGTGCTTACTCTGCTGGCACAGGACCAGCATCAACAATCGTCCAACCAAAGGTATCAATTAAAGCCGTTCGAGCGCTTTGGGTTAATGAATCGGGTGTGTATTGAGTATTGCTAGCACCAAATGTGACATTGTCTTTTGGCATTTGGTTACTCCATGACAGTAATAATAAATCGTAATTTTCAGTAGAGAGATCAGTGCCACTCAATATAAAATTCATGTGTTCAACATTATTAATATTCCAAGCACTTAAGTCTTGATCAAAACTTTTGGCATCTCGCAACATTGAGTCCATGCCTGTAACAGAAGACAGATCCCAATTATTTAGAGGTTGATTAAAATTACTGGCTAACATAAACATACGATCCATTGCTGTCGCTGAAGACAGATCCCAATCATTTAACTCTTGATTAAAACTGCTCGCCAACATAAATAAATACTGCATGTCTGTTACTGAGGATACATCCCAACTGTTAATATCTTGATTAAATTTTCCCGCAAATTGAAACATACCAAACATAGTAGTAACATTTTTAACATCCCAATTATTTAGCGCTTGGTTAAACTCGTTCGCACCATTAAACATTAAAAACATAGAGTTTACCGAGGATACATCCCAAGTGTTAATCTCTTGATCAAAAACAATGGCAGAACCAAACATATAAGTCATATCGGTCACCGCCGAAACATCCCAGTTGTTTAATGCTTGATTAAATTTGCTAGCATTATGAAACATATCAGACATATCCTGCACTAAAGAAACATTCCAATTATTTAGACTTTGATCAAAATTACTTGCTTGCGCAAACATATCAGACATATCTCTTACAGATGATACATCCCAATTATTCAGAGTTTGATTATAATTACTTGCGCCTTTAAACATGGAAGACATATCCTCAACAAAAGAAACATCCCAATGATTAATATCTTGATTAAAATTAGTTGCGTTTTCAAACATCGAAGACATATCTTTTACCTGCAACAAGTTGGGTTGATCAGTGGCATTAACTACCAAATTACTGCAACCTAAAAATGCTTGATGCATCGACACCCAACGTTGACTGCCCCACTGTTCAACGGATAATAGTTTTTTTGCGTCTGACGAATGCCTAAAATAAAGTTGTGGGTAGACACCATCAATACTAACAGTATACGTACCTACTTCCGCGTAGGTGTGCGAAATTTCTGTATGCACTGCTTGATCAGTTTGACCGTCGCCCCAGTCAACGTTGTAGTTGTAGAAAAAATCTTCATTCACTTGTAATGTAATTTTTTTACTTAATTGAACGGCATCGGTTTTCCACGTGGTTACAAACGCTTGAAATGGCACAACATTAATTAAACGAATAATGCTGCTTTGATTATTTGCAGCATCACGTACTTGATAGGTAATTGCATAACTGCCTAGTTTGGTTGTATCAACAGACCCTGAAATTTCAGCGCTTAAATCTTCGTCCAAATTATCGGTGATTGTTACACCTAATTCTATATAACTGTCACCTATAATTAGCTCAATTTCATTGGCACCATTTAATGTTAAAACGGGTTTTGTAGTATCAACCACTGTCACTGTGCGGGTTAGCATTTGTGCTGTATTACCTGCGGAATCACTAACGTGATAGGTTAATGGATAAATACCAATCACACTATAATCCACTACACCAATAACCTTCGCATTTAAATTAGAATCAACGTTATCAACAACACTCACACCCGCTTCAACATATACATTTAACACTTCAAGTGTGATCTCACTCTCACCTATTAAACTCATAACCGGTGCGGTGGTATCCACAACAAACACAGTACGACTTTGAGCGATGGCAACATTACCGGCGCTATCACTAACGTTATAAGTTAAGTGATAACTACCAACAACTGCACTGTTTACTTCACCTGTAATATTAATCGTTAAATTAGCTGGGTCATTGTCCAACACAATTACACCAAGCTCAAAATACACATCAAACACTTCAAGTGTGATTATACTGTCGCCAATTAAAGTCAAAATAGGTTTGCTTGTATCCACTACATTTACAGTACGACTTTGAGCGATGGCAACATTACCCGCGGCATCACTAACGTTATAAATTAATTCATAACTGCCAACAACCGCACTGTTCACTTCCCCTGTAATAGACACCGACAAAATCAGATCATTATTATCGTTTACCAAAGCATTTTGCTCTTGATACATACTGTCTACTTCTAATTGAATCTCGTTTGCACCAATTAGAGTAATAAAAGGTGCCGTTTCATCAAACACAGTTATTGTACGGGTAACTTCTGATGTATTACCCGAACTATCGGTAACCTGATAGGTAAGGATATACGTACCCACAACATCACTATTAACGTAACCTGATACTGTCACCTCGATTACACCATCCACATCATCAAATGCACTGACACCCAAATCGGTATAGGTCAAATTTTGTGACACAGACAATTCAGCTTCACCGTTTAATACTATGAT
>JALJPK010000023.1 GCA_022968985.1 Pseudomonadales bacterium
CAGATATTATGGCATCATCAGGCGCGTTAATGGCTTATGCCTGCGCATTACCGGCGTTTATGATCATTAAAGTGTTGGTCCCCGCATTCTTTGCAAGAAAAGATACTAAAACCCCAGTTAAAATCGGATTGGTAGCAGTTGGAATAAATATCGTAGCGAGTATTTTTGCTGCTTTGCTGTTTGGTTTTGTAGGTTTAGCAGTAGCTACTGCGATAAGTGCGTGGACCCATGTCATCTTATTAATGATTATTATGATCAAAAAAGACATGATCCATATCGCTTTGATAGAATCCCTTAACTGGATTAAAGCAGTTTTAGGTGCAATATGTATGGTCATGGTATTGTATTTTGTCGATAAATCACAAACTTGGTGGTTAGAATCTGCTGATATTGCGCGCGCCATGCAGTTGATTCTGTTAGTTGGAATCGGTATTAGCGTTTATATAATCAGTTTGTTAATTTTAGGTGTGAGATTTCGTCATTTAAAAAGCAGTTAACCTAGCGTATAATGGGTGGTTTGTGACTATATAACGAGTTTTATGCGTTTTTTTAAACATCCTACTGCTATAAACAATAAAGATGAAAAGCCTAGTGTGGTTTGTATCGGTAATTTCGATGCGGTGCATTTAGGCCATCAAACGTTAATTAAGCGCGCAAGAGTCATTGCCGATGAACAGAATTTACAAACGGTTGCGTGTTTTTTTGAGCCGCAACCCAAAGAGTTTTTTCTAAAAGACAAAGCACCGCATCGTATTACTAATTTGCGTAACAAAGTGTTTTGGTTAGATCATTATGCTGTAGATGTGGCTTATTGCGTGGATTTTAACAAAAACATGCAAACATTAAGTGCTAAAAAGTTTGTAGAACAAATATTATTAAAACAATTAAATGCAAAAGCCATCATCGTAGGTGATGATTTTCGATTTGGTTGTAACCGTGACGGCGATTTTAAATTCTTAAGTGAGTTTTTAAAACCATTGGGTGTTTATGTCGAACAAGCCCAAAGTGTGATTATAAATAATGCACGAGTCAGCAGTTCAATGATTCGTGAATGTTTAGATAACGCAGACATTAAAACCACCAATCAATTATTGGGTAGACAATACTCTATAATTGGCAAAGTCGTAAAAGGCAATCAGTTGGGTCGAACCATTAATACCCCAACAGCTAATATCAGTTTAAAAACTAAACTCCCTGCAATTGATGGGGTTTGGGCATGTAATGTGACAATTAATAATCACGATTACGACGCTGTCGCAAATGTAGGGGCAAGACCCACATTAAACAGTTTTAAGCCAATATTAGAAGTACATATTTTAGATTTTGATCAAGACATATATGATCAAATTATCGAAACGCGTTTTGTAAAAAAAATACGAGATATTAAAAAGTTTAATTCACTTGATGAATTAAAAGCTCAAATACAACAAGACATACAACAAGCCAAAACCATTTTCCAACAAGCGAATTGAAACATGACAGACCCAATTAATTACAAAGCAACGCTTAATTTGCCAAATACTAGTTTTGCTATGAAAGCTAACTTGGCTAACCGTGAACCACAAATGTTAAAAAAGTGGTTACAAGACGATATTTATCAGAAGATTCGTGAATCTTCAAAAGGTCGTCCTAAATTTATTTTGCATGATGGCCCTCCATACGCAAATGGTGATATTCATATTGGTCACGCGGTTAATAAAATTTTAAAAGATATTATTTTAAAATCAAAAACATTAAGTGGTTTCGACGCACCTTACGTACCTGGTTGGGATTGTCATGGTTTACCTATTGAGCATAAAGTTGAATTAAAAAAAGGTAAAGCGGGCGTTAAAATAGACAAAAAAACATTCCGTCAAGAATGTCGTAAATACGCAGCGAAACAAGTTGCGGGTCAAAAAGAAGATTTTAAACGTTTAGGTATTTTTGCCGATTGGGATAATCCATATTTAACAATGGATCCACAATTTGAAGCAGACATCATTCGTAGTCTAGGTAAAATCGCTGAAAATGGACACTTACACAAAGGTTTCAAACCTGTGTATTGGTCAGTTGTTGGTGGTTCAGCTTTAGCAGAAGCAGAAGTTGAGTATCAAGACAAAACGTCACAAGCTATCGATGTGGCTTACCCAGTTAAAGATGTTAGCGCGTTAAACGCTATATTTTCTACAGATGTTGATGCAGCAAGTCTAGTTATCTGGACAACCACACCTTGGACGTTACCCGCATCATTAGCCATTTCAACCGGTGCTGAAATTGAATACTCGTTAATTAAAACAGAAAAAGGCAACTTAGTTGTTGCCTCTGATTTAGTTGAAGCAGCCTGTACACGTTTTGAAGTGGAATTTGAAGTATTAGCAACATGTAGTGGTGCTCAATTAGAAAACTTAGTATGTTTGCATCCTTTTTATGAGCGTGACATCCCCGTATTAAATGGCGAACACGTAACCGTTGATGCGGGTACGGGTTGTGTACATACTGCACCGGATCATGGTGTAGACGATTTTAATGTATGTCGTCAATACAACATTAAAACAATCGATCCATTAGACGATGGCGGAATTTATCGCGAAACGGTTGAGCTTTTTGCAGGTCAGCATGTTTATAAAATGGACGAGCCGATCATTAGTTTATTAAAAGAAAAAAATAAATTAATGTCGCATGTATCAATTGTTCACTCTTACGCGCATTGCTGGAGAACCAAGACACCTTTAATCTATCGTGCTACTCCACAGTGGTTTATCAGTATGGAGAAAAAAGGTTTGCGTCAAATGTCTCTTGATGCGGTTAAAGATGTGCAGTGGGTACCTTCATGGGGTGAAGCTCGTATTAACTCAATGTTAGACAGCTCACCAGACTGGTGTATTTCACGCCAGCGTACTTGGGGTGTGCCAATTACTTTATTCTTAAGTAAAAAAGACGGTTCATTACACCCGGATACTCCCGCGTTAATTGAAAAAATCGCTTTGCTTGTTGAAAAAGACAACATGGACGCGTGGTGGGATTTAGACGTCAAAGATTTATTAGGTGATGACGCCGACAACTGGGAGAAAACAACCGACACATTAGATGTTTGGTTCGACTCAGGTGTGACGCATTCTGCTGTATTAAAACGCCGTGAAGAATTAGATCAATATCCAGCTGATTTGTATTTAGAAGGATCGGATCAACATCGTGGTTGGTTCCAATCGTCTTTAAAAACTGGATTAGCAATTAATGGCACTGCACCTTATAAAACAGTGTTAACCCACGGTTTTACAGTGGATGCTGACGGTAAAAAAATGTCTAAATCAATTGGTAATACAGTTGCACCACAAGACATTGCTAAAACCTTAGGAGTAGACGTTTTACGTTTATGGGTGGCATCTACCGACTACAGTGGAGACATCGCAGTAAGTGATGAAATCTTCAAACGTACAGCAGATAGTTATCGTCGTATTCGTAATACCGCTCGATTCTTGATTTCTAACTTAAATGGTTTTGATCCAAAAACCGATTTAGTTAAACACGAAGATTTATTAAGTTTGGATCAGTGGATATTAGAGCGTGCAAAACAAGTTCAAGCAGAAATTATCGAAGCGTTTGATACTTATCAATTCCACACGGTTTATCAAAAATTACATAATTTCTGTTCATTAGATCTTGGTGGCTTCTATTTAGACATCATTAAAGATCGTCAGTACACATGTAAAACAGATTCGTTACCACGAAGATCTTGTCAAACCGCTTTGTACCAAGTACTAGATTCATTAGTGCGTTGGATGGCGCCAATTACATCGTTTACAGCAGATGAATTGTGGAAAGCAATGCCTGGTGATAGAGACGAATATGTATTTACACAACTTTGGTCAGAAAATTTAAAACCTATGTCCAAAAGTAATACATTAGAGTTTGGTTATTGGGAAAAAGTAAAAGACGTCAAACAAAACGTAAATAAAGTTTTAGAACTAGCGCGTAAAGATAAAGGCATTAAAGGTTCGTTATCGGCTGAAGTGACTTTATATTGTTCACAAGAAATCACTGATTTGTTAAATCAATTAAGTGAAGAATTACGTTTTGTGATGATCACATCAAAAGCAGAAGTATTGCCACTGGATCAAGCAAAAGAAGGTGTTTATGCCACAGACTTAGATGGTCTAAAAGTGAGCATTGAATTATCTGAAAAAACAAAATGCGCACGCTGTTGGCATCATAGCGACGAAGTAGGGGTAGAAGAAAAACACCCTGAATTATGTGGTCGTTGTGTCACAAACATAGATGGTGAAGGTGAAGTAAGAAAATTTGCTTAAAAAGTAATTCAGTTTAGACCTAAAATGGCCTATAGCTTTGTTGAGAAATGATTATTTACACTTGTAAATGCACATTTCACGCCTCGCTATAAACCATTTTGTCCACAACCTGAATCACTTTAAAATCACTAATCCCGCGAAAGCGGGATTTTTTTATTGTAGGTCGAGCTTTAACTCGTCTGTTTTAATAAATAACAGATCGACAAAAGTCGAACCTACATGGATTACAATAAATTAAAACGAAAAAATTATGAATATAAATGACAAAAGCAGTGTGACATTAAATTTTCAATTGCAATTACCCGACGGTCAAATCATCGACAGTAATTTTGATAAAGCGCCAGCCACTTTTAAAATTGGTGACGGTAATTTAATGCCAGGATTTGAATCCGCATTAATGGGTTTAAAAGCAGGCGATGAAAAAACTACAATCATTGAAAGTGAAAACGCTTTTGGCAAACCCAATCCACAAAATATTCAAAATATTAAACGCGAAGATTTTGCCAAAGACATCGAATTACAACAAGGTTTAATTATTTCGTTTGCAGATGCAAATAATTCAGAGTTACCAGGGGTGATTAAATCTTGGGACGAAAAATGGGTGGAAGTTGATTTTAATCATCCTTTAGCAGGCAAAGAAATTACGTTTAAAGTTAAGATTAAAGAGGTTAACTAATGGACATTCAATTAGCAAATCCCCGTGGTTTTTGTGCTGGTGTTGATCGAGCGATCGATATTGTAAACAGAGCATTAGATTTACACGGCGCGCCCATGTATGTGCGTCACGAAGTGGTTCACAACAAATTTGTAGTAGAAACACTAAAAGCAAAAGGCGCGGTATTTGTTAAAGAATTGGATGAAGTACCAGACGGTAAAATAGTTATATTTAGCGCGCACGGTGTATCAAAAGCCGTACAACAAGAAGCGCAACGTAGAAACTTAAAAGTATTTGATGCCACCTGCCCACTAGTAACAAAAGTACATCTACAGGTTTTACGTTATTCAAAAGACGCAAACGAATGCATTTTAATTGGCCATAAAGGACACCCAGAAGTAGAAGGAACAATGGGGCAGTTTGATGAGAGCTCCGGCGGAAAAATGTATTTGGTAGAAGACGTAGAAGACGTTAACAATTTAAGCGTGCAAAACCCAGAGAAACTGGCTTTTGTCACCCAAACAACATTAAGTATGGATGACTGTAATGCAGTGATTGATGCTTTAAAACACAAATATCCTAATATCCAAGGCCCAAAACAAGACGACATTTGTTATGCCACCCAAAATCGTCAAGACGCAGTAAAAGTGTTAGCGAAAGAATGTGATGTGGTGATTGTGGTGGGATCTGTAAATTCATCCAACTCAAATCGTTTACGTGAATTAGCGCAGCGAATTGGAGCAAAAGCGTATTTGGTAGATACCCCTGATCAAATAGAAAAACATTGGTTAGACGGCGCCAAACAAATTGGAGTAACAGCAGGCGCTTCAGCACCAGAAGTGTTGGTACAAAGAGTGATAACAGGTTTAAAAGAATTAGGCGCAGTCAATACAAAAGAAATTGAAGGCATAGAAGAAAATGTGACTTTTAATATTCCAAGAGAGCTACGCATGGTTAATAAAACGGAGTTGTAATGGAAGAGCCAAGAAAAAAAATAGGCATTTTGGTGGACGTACAAAATATTTATTACACCACCAAACAAGGTTTTAATCAGTCGTTTAATTATAGAAAGTTTATAAAATACGCACAAGGTTTAGGTGACGTAGTAGTGGCCAATGCTTATGCTACAGAGCGTGGTGATGACGGACAACATAAATTTCAAACCATGTTAAAACACATTGGCTTTAATGTGAAATTAAAACCGTTTATTCAACGTGCAGATGGTAGTGCAAAAGGCGATTGGGATGTAGGTATCACGATAGATGCCATGGATATTGCTAACGACATTGATCAATTGATTTTATTATCAGGTGATGGTGACTTTGATTTATTATTACAAAAATTACGTAAAGATTATCAAGTGAATTGCCAGGTGTTTGGTGTAAAAAGACTCACAGCTCAATCGTTAGTTAATAGCGCTAATAAATACATAGCAATTGATAGTGATTGGTTGTTATAAATTGTAGGTCAACCTTTAGGTTGTCAAAATCAACAAAAAAGACAATATAAATTCTGATCTACAACTTAAATTCTACAATCCAATAAATGCTTGTTTCAGTCGAAATCAAACAAATACAATATTCTTAACTGTCGCACTTTTAATACAAAAAAGAATTTGTGGAAACAAACAATTTAAAGTAATGAGTTTAGGTTAGGTTAATAATAATGCTCTAGTATATAAATATTACTATTAGGGTAGGGCTGAACACTGTTATAAATAGATATAAAATATTTGCCTATTTCATTAAAAAATTATAAACAGAGTAAAAAAATATGAACAAATTATCATTATTATTAAGTACATCATTATTTTTAAGTTTTAGTGTAATGGCAGATGACAATGTGACAATCACAATGGACATTGAAGGAGCCACTTATGGATATGGCCAAATAATGTGTGCAATCTATGACAGTAAATCCAGTTTTTTAAAAGAACCTGCTGCAAAAATGATTGTGCAGATTGATGAAAACAACCAAGCTCAATGTGTATTTGAAAATATGCCTAAAGGTGTTTATGCCGCCTCAGCTGTATATGATTTAGACAGCAATGGTGAATTAAAAACCAATTTTATTGGTATACCTAAAGAGCCAGTGGGTATGTCAAATAATCACAAACCTAAATTTGGGCCACCTAAATTCAAAAAATCGAAACAACAAGTAACTGGTGATCATGTATTTAATATTGAAGTGGACGCCTCTTAGTTGGCATTTAATTATTGCAAACTATGCAACATAGAATTGTGAGCTATACAAAACTTTAATAGTCAGTAGAACGTATATAAACCCTGTTAGTCGACAAACTTTATATTACATTTAAACAACTAAGCATTGTGAGCTATACAATACTTTAATAGTCAGTAGAACGTATATAAACCCTGTTAGTCGACAAATTTTAGATTACATTTATGCAACATAGCATTGCGAGCTATACAAAACTTTTATAGTCAGTAAAATAATAGAACTATAATTCTACTGAGAAAACCATGGCTATTAGCGCTACCGTAATTCGAGCAAAAATCTCTATTGCCGATATGACACGACATTATTACCAAGACCATTCCCTGACACTTGCTCAACACCCTTCTGAAAATGCAAACCGTCTTATGATTCGTTTATTGGCTTATGCAGTAAACGCCCATGAAGACCTTCAATTCACTAAAGGTTTAAGTACATCTGACGAACCTGAAATTTGGTTAAAAGATTTAACTGACATTATTGAATTATGGATTGATTTAGGTTTGCCAGACGAATCTAGAATAAAAAAATCAATTAACCGCTCTCAAAAATCAATTTTATACTGTTATGACGATAAAAGTTTTGCTCCTTGGTTTAAAAAGAACGAAAGCAAACTTACTCACAAGAAATTATCAGTATTTAAAATTAGTGATAAAAATGCCACCCAATTAGAATCTTTATACGCAAGAGCGTTAGATTTACAAATTAATATCGATGAATCAGATATTATGATTGTGGATAATAACACTAATAAAACAATTGAAATTCAAATCGAAAAAGTGCTGTAAAATTCAAATTAAGGTGGTTGATTTTAATAATTGACTGCCTGTTATTAAGGCAGTATTGATTACGAGTATTTTCATATAATGCAAATAATTGAAGTTTTGATAGTAATCGTGGGATAGAAATATGTTTAAAAAAATAGATTTAAAAGGACTAAAGTTTAAACAAGTAATGTTAGCTTTGAGTGTCAGTTGTTTGATAATTACGATGACTCTTTATAATTACCATGTTACTTCGATTGTTTGGGATGAACCAAACGAAGAGAAAATAAAATCATTATTAGCGCAAGACTATCTCAAAGACTGGCCCAAACTAAAACCGATCATAAATTTAACTGCACAACAAAAAAATCAAATAAATGAGATTATGCAAGCCATGAGTCTTGAGCAAAAAGTTGCACAAATGTTAATGGTGCCTATTGATTACGATAGTGGTGTGAAATTAATGCAGTTTAATCTTGCTAATGTGTTTATTCAAGATTTTGAGTTTGGTGAATCAGGTATAAAAAACAGTCGTTTATTAGATAAAACCGATCAATTTTGGTTAGATTTAAAACAAGACATACAATCCAAAGGTTTACCATTTATACCACCGTTTATATGTTTAGACTCAATAAATGGCAATCATGTTGATTCAAACGCTGTAATGTTTCCAAGCACACAAGCTATAGGTGCGGCCCATGATTTTGAGCTTACACATAAAATTGGTGAAGCTAGCGCACAGCAATTTAGTGCAGTTGGTATAAATTGCCGTAGCCAGAGTCTCGAAACTACAATAAGCGCCCATCCAAAACATCAAGTTGAACATTTTAAGGCATTTTATAAGGGCAGTCAGAAAACTAAAAAAGTATTCGATGTAGTGGGTAGCTTTGCTTTAAATATGAGTGAGTTTGAAGAGGATACAAATTATTATAGCGCACCAATATTTGCGGCATTAAATGAAGGCGCACTTGCTGTGAATATTGTTTTTAATGAATTTGATGATAATAATTTTATAGATATATTGCGTAACAAAATGCAATTTCAAGGACTTGTAACAACAAGTATTAATAGTTTTGAGCAAATAAATGGATGTTGGTTAGGTCAATGTGACCAAGTATTTAATTCGGGTGTTGATCTTATTCCTATAACACCAAAAAGAGATCACGATAAAATAAAAGTACTAATCGATAATGTTATTAAATCAATTCAATCAGGAAAAATTCAGCAGTCAAAAATAGAAGAGGCCGTTAAAAGAATATTAACTGTGAAAATGCATATGGGAATGTTTAATGGATTGTCTCCTTTTACATACAGTGAAAAAAATATTGATTATAAAAAAATGCAAAATGAACATCAGCAATTAGCGAGAAATGTAATTCAAAAATCCGCAGTATTAATTAAAAATAGTAATAATATATTACCCATGAGCAGAGACGGTAAATATTTAATTGTTGGTAATGCAATTGATAATACTAGATATCAACTGAATTATAAAAATAATCGAAATGCCACTAAATTTGGCAGCGCCTTTAAAAAGTATGCAACTAATGCGACATATATAAAACCTATGTTTTTAAATGAATATGAAGTTGTGGCAAGTTTGATGAAACAGCATAATTATTCAACGATGAAAGTGAATCGTGAATTAAGATTGTCACCTATTAAAATGCAGTTAAAAGTACCGAAAGGAGGACAACTAAAAATAGACGCATTAAACCAAGAAGATGATAGTGATCGCAGATATCAATTCACAGGAAAAGAATATGACATTTATTTAGAACGCTATCGAGATAAAATAAGAGAGTATGTCGCTGGATTCGAGCGACTAATTTTTGTGATGAATGAACCTGATTATTCTGCAATGCAAAGCAGTTTTCTCTTTACTCCTGAATCACAAACTAATTTTATAGATGTAATTAAAGATGTTGATATTGAAGTTGTGATTATATTTTTAACAAATGAACCTAGTTATGTGCCAAGCGCTATGAATAAGTCGAGTGCGTTTGTTGTGGTTTGGAAACCAGGTGGTGAGATTGAATCTTTAATGCCTCTGTTATTTAAAGATGAAAATAATCGACTAGATAAAGAGTTTACAGGGACGTTATCCAAAAGTTGGCCAAAACATGGTTGTGATTTTACTCACTATTTATTGTCAGATGAAAAAAAACCAAGATTTCCATTTGGTTATGGTTTATCAAATAAAGATAGGGTTGATGTGTGGGAAGATTTATACGATGTTCAAAATTTCTGTCAATTTGTGAGGTAATGACTGATGCATAAACTAGATAAAACAAATCAAAGCAGTGCGTATAAATTTTTAGTGCCGTTTTTAATAGCATTTTTGTTGGTTAATTTATTTCCATATTTAACCAGTTTTTATGTTTCTTTTCAATATTGGAGTTTATATACCCCTTTTATAGGTGAGAATATTGAATTTGTAAAAGCTGAAAACTATTTATTAATTTATGATGAGCGCGGTTTCTTTGCGTCTTTATTAAATGTTTTATTATTTCTTGTTTTTAGTGTTTTTATTATCCATAGCCTTGCGTTGTTATTTGCGAAATTAATATCAATAAGTGCGAAAAAAACACAAGGTATTATTCTTATTGCCTTTATTGTTCCATTTGTGGTGAATACAAATGCAACCAATGTGGGATTAATTGAAATGGGTTTATTTATTTTTTACGATCCAATTAATGATGGTGTGATTCTTAAAAGTATTTCTGAATCGATATCTATTTCATATCAGTTTGTTGGTTTTTTTACGCTTATTTATTATATGGTTCTAAAAAGTGTGCCTAAAAATATTATTGAGGCGGCACAGTTAGATGGCGCGTCAATAGCTCGAGTGTTTTTATCGATCGAGTTGCCACATCTTAAAAGAATGATAGTAATGATGTTAGTTTTGTCGATGATTATGATGATGCAAAGCGCACGAGGTTTTGTTGATATTATTAATGTCTTTTTTAGAGTAGGAGATATGGGTTTAGCTTCTGCATTTTCTTGGACATTTATCTTTTTGGTATTGGTTTTTATTATGACGGTACTCTTAATACTAAAATATAGATTACTTAAAAGCAGGTTAGTTAAATATAAGAGAGTAAACAAAAAGGAGGTTTTATGAATTATCTACAGAAACAATGGATATTAACAATATACACCACTTTTTTTATGCTTGTAATTGCCTATATTGTCATTAACCCATTTTTTAAATATTTTGAATTGTTCATCGATTGGGATCAATGGCAAAATACTTATGTGCAATTAAAGTATGCGCAGCCTTATTATATTAATTTATATAACAGTCTAAAAATCACAATATTAGGCACAGTGATAGGTGTAGTTGTCGCAACATTAACGGCCTATAGTTTGGCTATTTATCAATTTAAGTTTAAAAATATAATAATGATTCTATTGTTAGTGATGTTAATGATCCCTAGTATTATTCAAATTGTGCCTTTTTTAATATCGATACAATTAGCTAAACAATATTTAGATTTTGTGCAACAAATACCTGTGTTATCTATATTGGCCGATCATCATTTAGTATTAATATTACCGTATATGGTGCCAGCTTTTGGTGTGTTTATTATTAAACAATATTTAGAAAGTATCTTAAATAAAGAAATGTTGGAAGCCGCTAGAATTGAAGGCGCCACTGAAGGCAAAATATTTAGAACATTAATACTACCTATGTTATACCCTGCCATTGCAATTGTTGCTTTAATTCAATTTTCAACAATTTGGAATAGTTATGAATTAAGCATATATACCATTGGGGATGATGAATCTAAACCACTTGCGCATGTTGTTAGAAATGTCGGTCGTTTTTTTGGTCAAGGCGGATTTGAAGCTCAAATAATGAATAATCTTTTAGTTATTGTTCCGATAATATTTCTGATTATTTTGTCTGGTTTAATTTTGAAATTCATTAATGCTGATTTAAGTGCGCCGGAGTAATACAATGAATAAATTAGTTGGTTTTGATGGTGTTCGTGCAATCGCATGTTTGATGGTGATAATGCATCATATTGCTCAAAGATTAAATCCTATGTATACACCTGATTGGTTGGCACCAATATTGAGATTTGCAGTGGAAGGCAATATAGGAGTAAGTGTGTTTTTTGTATTAAGTGGCGCACTTTTATCTTACCCATTTTGGAAATCTTTTATAAATGATACACAGATGCCAAAAGCTAATATCTATTTTTTAAGGCGATTTGCTCGTATCGCTCCCGGTTTTTATATCAGTTTAACGGTTTCTTTTTTATTATCCTTTTTAGTATTTGAGGCTACTTTTGATGGGCAATTAATTGTTAGATACGTATCAGGTCTATTTTTTGTGAATGGTTTTTATCATGTGACGTTATTTCCAACTGACGTGAATGGCCCATTGTGGTCAATTGGTTTTGAAGTGATTTCTTATATTTTTCTATTTGTGATGATGCTGGGTTTATTTAAATTAATTAAAAATCGTTCATTTTCTGATGCTTTATATTATTTGGTTTTTATCTTTTGTTTAACTATTTTATTACATGTTGTTATATATAAATTTTATCCGATCATTAATGTTGGTAGAGGGTGGCAACATGATTTGATTGGTGGTGCGTTGTTATGGATGCCTGCATATAATGTTTTTAGTTTATTTTCACATTTTTTGTTTGGAATAATAGCATCGGCATTAATGAGTTTTTTATTACACAAACAGCAAAAAACTAATAAAGGTTTTGATTATTTTTTATTATTTAACTGGTTTGTTTTTATTGTCTACGCGTATTTACAACGAGGTGATACGTTTTTAAATATTCCTTATTATTGGCCGTTTTTTCCAATGTTAATCGCTATTACATTGATATGTGTCCCATTCACACATTGGGTTGCTAAGGTTATTGATAATCGCTTTTTTGCGTATACAGCTAAAATATCCTTTGGTTTGTATATTTGGCATTTTTTGATTATGGCCTTCAGCATTATATATTTGAAGGTTACGATGTGTATTCTGCCAAAAGCCTTTATGTTTATGTTGCAGGATCCGTTCTTACTCTTATCCTGTCGTATTTTATAGCAACACTTTCGTTTTACTTAGTTGAGCAACCTGTGCAAAAATGGTCACAACGTTATAAGTAATCATTCTCATGTGGCCAGAAAGCAGCGAAACACCTAAAAAACTAAGAACAGGCTTAACAACAGGCAGTTGTGCAACTGCTTGTTCGTTAGTGGCTGCCCGTCTGCTTTTGGGTTTATCTGACAATCTTGCTGATCAAATTGTCAGCATCACCTTGCCAAAATCAAAAATAGTTGAAATGCCTGTTATTGATCTGTGTATTAATAAAACGTCAAACACAGCTACCGTTGCCACAATTAAAGACGCAGGAGACGACCCTGATGCAACTCATGGCGCTTATCTTTATGTCGGACTAACTTTAATTGATGAACCTGTCATCAAATTTGTAGCAGGTTTAGGTGTAGGCACAGTCACAAGAACTGGTCTTGCTTTAGAAGTGGGTGAACCCGCAATTAATCCAATTCCTCGTAAAATGATCACGCAGCACTTATTGGTAGCGGCCAAACAAGCCAATTATAACAACGGTTTTACAGTCACTATTAATATTAGAAATGGTGAAAACATTGCCTTAAAAACAATGAATCCAAGGTTAGGTATTTTAGGCGGACTTTCAATATTGGGTACGACCGGTATTGTGCGTCCATTTTCATGTGCCGCTTATATTGCTTCTATTCATCAAGGGATGGATGTCGCCAGTTCAAATGGGGTCACACACATATCATTTGCTACGGGTAATCAATCGGAACAAGCGATTAAAGACATTCATCAATTAAATGAAATGGCTATTATTGAGATGGGCGATTTTGTTGGTGCGGCTATTAAGTATTTAAAACATCATGATTTTGATCGAGTGACGTTTAGTGGTGGTTTTGGAAAATTTTGTAAATTGGCCCAAGGACACTTAGATTTACATAGTTCAAGAAGTAAAATGGATTTTGAATTTTTGAGTGATTTAATGCAAAAACTCGGTGCTGATAAAAAGTTGCTTATAAAAGTACAACAAGCCAATACTAGTATTGAAGTGTTAAATTTGGCTAATCAACATAATCTAGATTTAGTCAGTGTGATTCGAAACTTAGTAAAAGATGTAGTAATCAAACGTTCAGGTATTAATAATCTGAACTTAGATGTGTTGATTGTGAATAGGAAAGGCGAAGTAATGTAGGGTGATGATGAACAGCACCCCATTAAACGTTATTTATTTTCAAAAAATAACTTTTGTGAATTGATATAACACTGCTGTAATACTTCTTCGACATCTATGTTTTTAACGTCTGCTACTTTTTGTGCAATAAATGGTAAATACTTAGGATGGTTGGGTCTACCACGGTAAGGAATCGGGGTTAAGTAAGGAGCATCGGTTTCTAATACAATCTGATCAAGTGGTGTCATACTTAATACTTCACGTACGTTTTCAGCCGAATTAAAAGTCACAATCCCATTAAAACCTAAAAAATATCCTTCGCTTAAACAGTATTCTGCTAGTTTTAAACTTGAAGTAAAACTATGAATCACACCACGTTTTTTATTGCTTTTTTCAAAGTTTTTTAATATAGCAGCCATATCGTCGCAAGCTTCTCTAGTATGAATCACAACCGGTAAGTCTAAGTCATCAGCAATTTGCATCTGTCTTGAAAACGCTGCTTTTTGAATCTCAGGTTCACAATGATCATAAAAATAGTCTAAACCAATTTCGCCCACTGCCAGCATTTTCTCTAATTTTGAATTTTTACGGATAATACTTTCTACTTCAGCATCAAAATCTTTTGCGTCATGGGGATGAATACCCTGAGTAAAAAATACTTTTTTGTGTTTATTGGATATATCCACCACTTTACTAAGGTTCGCTTTGCTAACCGCTATGGTAATAATCTTCTCAACACCAATCTCAAAGGCCGACTCTAAAGACTCGGTCATAGTTTCGTCGTCTAAGTAATCAAGGTGACAATGGGTTTCAATAATAGGAGTGTTGAACTTTGGGATAGGTTTGTTTGATTTACTCATGATTGTGTAATATTTGTAAAAAGCGTCATTATATCCTAAATACATTGAATTTATCTTAGTTGTTCACTTAGATATAAAACACTGTTCATACATAGATGCTGAGCCTTTATTTTAAAGCGGTCTATACTCAATTAAAGTTTAGTTAGGTACCACATTATGACTAGTAAGATCTTAATTGTAGATGATGAAAGCATTATCCGTAGAACAATAAAAAGATTGCTCAACGGTATTGATGTTGATGTGTATGAAGCCAGTAATGGTGTTGATGCATTGGCATGTGTTAAGGCTAATCCAGATATAAAAGTGATTATTTCAGATGAAAGGATGCCGCAAATGGGCGGAGCTGAATTATTTGATCACCTAGTAGCAGAGCATAATGAAATTAAACGTATATTAATTACAGGTTTTACGGAGTTAGAAACGATTCGTTCAACAATTAATGATGGGTCTATTTATCGTTTGATTTTAAAACCATGGGACAACGAAGAGTTGTTGCTTAGTGTGGTTCAGGCAATTAAAGATTATGATTTAGTAGATGAAAACAAAAAATTACAAAATAAAATTTTGACAATAAATCAAGAATTAGAAAAAAATGTTGATCAAAAAAACCGTGTGTTAAAAGTAAATATAAAATCTTTAGAAATGTCGAGGAAGATATTAGATGAATTACCAGTAGCGATATATTGTATTAATGATGAAGGAATAATAATTGAATCTAATGAAATTTCTAAATCGGTGTTAGGTCGAACAGGGGCTATTGAAGGTTTGGATTATCATGATGTTTTTTCTTCGACTATGATTGATTGTTTAGAAAATAACAATAACAATAACAATAACAGTGATGTTATTTTAAACGATCAAACATGGCATCCTTTGATTTCGAATTTAAATAGCGGCGAAGGAAGGGTTTTGATTCTGACTAGGCAGTTGATAAATACGATTTAGTAATATGGTTGCAGTCTTTATTTTAGAAAGGATGTATTTAATTATACACATCATTAAACAACCAATTTTATTAATGGGTGAGTGAGTTTTGATATTAATAAAATTGGATTGATTTAAAAGATGTAAATAAAATATAGATACATACTAAAAACGGAATTAATGACTGAGGTTACCTTTTAAAAGGATATAAAAACTGAGCAATAAATGTCTCAGGTAATGGTCTAGTAGTTCCGTATTTTTTTGGCCAAAACTTAACAGGCATATGATAAGTTCTAAATAATCGATCAAATAAAACAGTATGCGCGCCATAGTTTGTATCAATAGCGGGTTTGTCACTAGCATGATGCCAATGATGAAATTGTGGAGTCACAATAATAAACTTAACCCAACCGACTGGTAAATCACTATTTAAATGAATCAATACTGCTTGTGTGGCCGCAATTATAATATAAGTGTCAATCACCGTTTTGTCAGCACCCACTAAAAATAACATCACCATGATCATACTTCTTTCAAACACACTATGCACAAAGTGACTTCTTGAGCCTGCTAACCAATCCATATGTTCGGTACTGTGGTGAACCGCGTGAAATTTCCATAATTTGTGATTTTCATGAAATAAACGATGACTCCAATATAATAAAAAATCAGCGCTTAAATATAGGATTAAAAACTGAAGTGCAAAAGGTAATGACTTTATATAAGTTTGAAAAGCATCATTTAATGCCCAGTTAAATTGAAAACAAGCCCAATTACCTACCAGCATAAACGCTGTAATTAATAGGTGGTTAACACTGAAATACTGCATATCTAACTTCCACTTAGGGCGTAATATAATTTGTTGTTTATATTTAGGGAATAATTTTTCTAATGTGACACAGATAATGATCGAAAATATAAAAGCAAGAATTAACCAGTCGATACCAATTGAAAAAACATCATCGGTGGCTTGATCATAGTTAATGGAGTATCCGCCAAGCAGATGAGCCCAGCTTGTATATAAAATACCTACCCATGCTAATTTTCTTCTTCTTTCGAATACAAAACAAACACCTGCAAATAAAATGGACGCCCACATTCCCACTTGTAACATTATTTTTAAAAAATCAGGGTTATAAACGTCACGTAATGTTTGAGTAGTGAGATAAGTTGGAAACAAAAAACACAAAACAGCAAAAAAACTAAATACACCTAAAAAACTACTAATATAGCCTGAGAGTTGACCGTTACAAAGTGACATAGTGCGTTTAGGCATCGATGATGTTTCGCGTTCACCGTATTCATATTCGGGTTGTTCAATTGGGTTTTGCATGTTTCACCTTTTAATCATTATTTATGCAGTGAGTGAATTGTATGCAAAACGAATCGAATTGGCTGTAGAGGTTATAAGGAACTGGTTTTGCGTTTATGCAACGCTACTTTTTTAAACGCAAAAAAAAGGCCGCAAAAGCGACCTTGATAAAATGGGGAATCAATTAAACATCGCTTAATTCATTCATTGCCATAGCTTGTTTCATTTTCTTCATTGCATTTTTTTCTAGCTGACGAATACGCTCAGCTGAAACACCATAATCAGCAGCTAACTCATGTAACGTTGCTTTTGTATCTTGTAACCAACGACGGTTTAAGATGTCTTGGCTACGTTCATCAAGGCCTTGAATGGCTTTGTATAGCTGTGATTTTGATTCTGATTCGTATGCATCAGTAGAAGCTTGTTGTTCAGGATTAAAACTAAAATCTTCAAGATACTGTGACGGAGCAAATGCTGCTTTGTCGTCATCGTCGTCTGCGCCAGCATCAAAACCTGCGTCATAAGCCGAAAGACGAGTTTCCATTTGGTAAACTGCTTCTTCTTTAACGTCTAAATCTTTTGCAATTGCCTGTGCTTCAGCTTGAGACAACCAACCTAAGCGTTTTTTCTTACCACGTAAGTTAAAGAACAATTTACGTTGAGCCTTAGTAGTGGCTACTTTCACAATACGCCAGTTACGTAAAATGAACTCATGAATTTCGGCTTTGATCCAATGCACCGCAAACGATACTAAACGCACACCTACTTCTGGGTTAAAACGCTTTACCGCTTTCATTAAACCTACGTTACCTTCTTGGATTAAATCGCCTTGATTTAAACCGTAACCTGAATAGCTTTTTGCAATATGTACAACAAAACGTAAATGAGAAAAAATCAGTTCGCGCGCAGCGTTTACGTCGTCATGATAATACAGACGTTCTGATAATTCTTTTTCTTGCTCAGCAGTCAAGATTGCCACTTGGCTAACAGTTTGGATGTATGTTTCAAGGTTTTGACCTGGCGACATTGTTTCAAACATTCTTGCTGGTAATTGCTTTCTCATTATTCACCTCATTATGAAATCACGTTAAACGAAATTTCACGAAACTAAAAACTATATTATGTATAACTATTTAACAATACTTTAAAACGATGTAGTTATTCTTTTTTTAAGTCATTTTAGTGTATCAAATTTAAAATAAAATCTAACGGTCATAAGTCACCTTTTTAGAGTTATTTATGATGAGTTTATAACTAAAAATAACTTAACCTTACTCTATGTCGGGTTGATGTCACGTAAATGACGCCAAACAGCTAACCATGCGCCAAACATCCCGCAGAAGATAGACCCAGCTAATAAGTAGAAAGTTCCTCTAATATTCCACTGCATCACTGAAAAAGACATTCCGCCGTAGTTTTGTTCTAACATTTGTAAGGGTTGTTGTAGTATTAATGCGCAAATAAATACAACAATCCAAGCACCAATCGCCCCTAACAAACCATACCAAAAACCCATATATAAAAATCCGCGGCGTACAAATGCATCGGTAGCGCCCACTAATTTAGATACTGTGATTTCTTCGCGGTGTGCTTCAATATTCAAGCGAATTGTATTGCCAACCACCAATAAAACAGTAAACCCTAACAAACAAGCAATTACCCAAACGGTTTGTTTAACAACTAATAACCAAGCGTTTAAACGTTCAACCCAGGCCATGTCGACTAATATTTCACTCACCACCCCTAAGTTTTCAAGTACTAATTGTAGACGTTCAATCGATTCTAAGTCGTCATTAGTAGGAATAACTTCAATCGCCGATGGTAATGGGTTTTGATTCACCAATTGTGATATTTGTTGGCCTGCAAAACGTTGTTGCATGTCTTGCCAAGCTTTGTCTTTAGATATGTAATTGGCGCTTTTTATTTCGTCACGGGACTGCAACGATTCTACAAGCTCTAATGCTTCCACTTCAGAGACATAAGGTTGTAAAAATAAAGTAATGTGCCCACCTTTTTGTAAATTTTCAGTTTTCTGGGTGATATTATCTAGCGCTACAAACAATAACGAAGGCAAACTTAACGAAATAGCAATCACCATCCAAGTGAGGGCACTTGATAACGGTTTATGCATAATCTGTTTAATTGAACTCACGGCCATTTGACGATGATGATACAACCAAGCAGAACGTTTTTCTTTTAGGCTAAGTTTGCGACGACTCGCACCACTGGACTTTTTAGGCATACTAAATTTCTCAAATCCTATTAATTAAGTTGAAGCTATGAGCTCACGTTACTTATAAATAAACGCAAACTCATTAAACCAGATCGTTTAAGCTAAATCATCCAGCGCTTTTTGAGCCGCTTGTTTAACTTGGTTAGGCGCAGTGCCACCAAAATGATCACGCGCCGCAATTGAGCCTTCAAGGGTTAGTACTTCAAATACATCATCTGTGATTTGATCAGAGAATTGCTGTAATTCTTCTAATGTCATTTCAGATAAATCTTTTTTAGTTTTTAAGCCGTATGCCACAGACTCACCAACAATCTCATGGGCGTCACGAAACGCGATGCCTTTTTTAACTAAATAATCCGCTAAGTCAGTGGCTGTTGAGTAACCTTTAAGTGCCGCCTCACGCATGACATCTTGTTTAGGTGTAATGTGAGGAATCATGTCGCCAAAAGCACGCAAACAACCTTGAATAGTATCGATTGTGTCAAATAATGGCTCTTTGTCTTCTTGGTTGTCTTTGTTGTAAGCAAGAGGCTGAGACTTCATTAATGTTAATAAACTCATCAAATGACCAAATACACGACCGGATTTACCACGAACTAACTCAGGTACATCTGGATTTTTCTTTTGCGGCATAATTGAAGAGCCAGTACAAAAACGATCGGGCAAATCAATGAAATCAAACTGAGCAGACGCCCATAGAACCAATTCTTCAGACATTCTTGATAAATGCATCATCATGATCGCGCTTGCTGAACAAAACTCAATAGCAAAATCACGATCCGAAACAGAATCTAATGAGTTTGCGGTCGGTTTAGCAAACCCTAAAAGCTCAGCTGTAATATCACGATCAATTGGGAATGTTGTACCAGCAAGTGCCGCGGCACCAAGTGGTAGTTGATTCATACGTTCACGGCAATCTTCAAAACGAGACACATCACGTTTAAGCATTTCTAACCATGCTAATAAATGGTGACCATAACTCACTGGTTGAGCGGTTTGTAAATGGGTGAAACCCGGCATAACCACATCGTTATATTTTAACGCTTGTGTTGCTAAACCCGATTGCAGACGTTTGATTTCACTTAAAGTGAAGTCAATTTCATCACGTAGATACAAACGGATATCCGTCGCTACTTGGTCATTACGCGAACGACCTGTGTGTAATTTTTTACCCACAATCCCGATTTTAGCGGTTAACGCCGCTTCGATATTCATATGAACATCTTCAAGGGCAATCGACCATTCAAAATTACCCGATTCGATATCGGTCTGAACTTCGCTTAAACCTTGTACAATTTGGTCTACTTCGTCTTGAGTTAATACACCAACTTTACCCAACATAGTTGCGTGGGCAACAGAGCCTTGAATATCATGTTTATACATACGTTGATCAAACTCAACAGACGCGGTGAATTGCGCAACAAATGCATCGGTGGCTTCAGTAAAGCGTCCACCCCAAGAGGCGTTAGTAGAATTTGATTCGTTGTTCTTAGGATCTTGGCTCATAAAAAGTTGACTCCACAAAATAAGGATACATAAAAAGGTGCATTATATGCTAAATCGTGGGGGAAAGCAGTGGGATTTTGGGCTGGGTTTGGTTCTTTGGTTTTGCAGTGAAATTTAATAGTTTGTTGTTTCTTAGGCTGGTGTGTATTGGCTGTATTTTCCCGATAGGATTATTAATATTTCTAGAATGTTAATTTAGTATATCGAATTTGGTTTTCCATAAGTTTCACAATAAAAAAGCCAGTCTTCAAATTCCCCATAAAGCCACTCAACGTGTTTATTGTTTTGCTCTTGGCCAAGATAGTCGCTTATATTTTCAAACTTACTTTTCCAAAAAAAAGAAGGTAGAACATTGGCTTCAAATGAATGAGTTTTGTCAATTTGGCTTAAAGACCATTGAAACATATATTCTACGAATGGGGTGTCTGGATATTCAAATCCAGCGTTATATTTTATAAATAACTGTTTGCATTGAGTCGAAATTACGATTTCTTCCCAAAAAGATAGCACATCAGGCATGAGTTGTTTCTTTGTATCAATGGTAAAGAATATTTTACAACCAAGCTTGTGATGTATGAATGTAGACTCGAGTTGTTTGATAGAAGCGATATTGATTATTTGACTAGTATTTTTATGTTCTAAAATTTTCTGGTATATCGTAATTTTGGATTCGTTATCTTCACAAGTTATATAACCATTTGTGGTTGCATATACTCCCATGTTACTTAACCCTTTTGATTTGTTATTAGTTAGCCCAGAAATGAAATTAGAAATTTAAACCAACTCACCTAAAATATCATCCAAAAATAAATAGCCTTTTTCGCTTAACCAAACACGTTTATCATCACTTAATATCAAGCCTTTTTGCTCAAAGGCTTTTAAGCGTTTTTTAACCTGTGTAATATCTTGAAACGCATATTGCTCCAATACACTCCAATTGATACCTTGTTTTAAACGAAATCCGTTCATCAAACCTTCAAACAATAAATCCTCTTTGACAACAGGTTCACTTAATAACTGTAATGGTTGTTCGATATAATTATTGGGTTGTCGGGTGCGTCTAGTGCGGATTATCTCATGGTTAACTGTCACCTTGCCATGTGCGCCTGCGCCAATACCAATGTAATCACCAAAAGACCAATAATTTAAATTATGTTGGGATTCTAGTTTGGTTTTACTGTATGCAGATATTTCGTATTGATTAAAACCGCTGTCTGCAATGTATTGTTGACCTTGCTGTTGCATGTCAAAAATCAAATCGTCTTTGGGTAATTTAGGTGGGTGTTTATAAAAATGCGTATTTTGTTCAATGGTTAATTGATACCACGACAAATGGGTTGGATTTAATTGCACCGCTTGTTTTAAATCAAATAACGCATCTTTGATTTTTTGTTTAGGAAGACCGAACATTAAATCAATATTGAAATTATCAAAACCAATTTTCTTAGCCTGTTCAATGGCGGCAATGGCATCATCGGCGCTGTGGATTCGACCTAATGTGTTTAAGAATGAATCTTGAAATGACTGCACACCTAATGATAAACGATTAATACCCGATTCATGAAAACCTGCAAATTTATCCGCTTCAAATGTACCTGGGTTAGCCTCTAAGGTGATTTCGATATCACTTGAAAATACTATATTTTCTTTTAGAAACTTGATCAGTTTAATAAAGAACTCAGCCGACATTAAACTCGGTGTGCCACCACCAAAAAAGATCGATTTGAGCTCACGCTTTTGGATAAACTGTGTTTGACCTATAAAATCTTGTTTGAGTTGTTCAAGATATTTCGCTTCAGGTAACTCATCAAAGGTATGTGAGTTAAAATCGCAATAAGGGCATTTTTTTACACACCAAGGCACATGGATATATAAACTTAAAGGAGGTAAATTAACGGCATTCAAAAAATTAGATATCCATTGTTTTTAAGCGATCAAGCAATAGTTTAATGGCTTGGCCACGATGACTGATTGCGTTTTTTTCTTCTTTGCTTAACAGCGCAGAGGATTTTTTTAAATCGTTTACTTCAAATATTGGGTCGTAACCAAAACCACCCTCGCCAATTGGAGCTTCTAATAACGTACCTTCCCATGTGGCTTGGCAAATAATCGGCATAGGATCTAATTCAAAACGCATAAAGGCGATAACACATACAAAACGCGCGGCGCGGTTTGTTTTACCTTGCATGTTTTTTAATAATAAATTCAGATTGTCTTTATCGTTTGCGTTTTCGCCTGCATAACGTGCTGAATAAATACCAGGTTCACCGTTTAAAGCGTCAACTTCAATGCCTGAATCATCAGCAATTGAGGGTAAACCAGTATGTTTACATGCGTGTCTGGCTTTAATGATGGCGTTTTCTACAAAACTTAAACCGTCTTCAATGGCCTCTTCAAAATTGTATTCACTTTGTGCAATCATTTGAATATTAAGTGGGCTTAATAAATCAGAAAACTCTTTGAGTTTGCCTTTGTTGCCTGATGCCAGCACCCAGCTTTTCTCTAATAATTGTTTGCTCATTGAATAAATACTTCTTTGGTGAATTTAAACGTTTCTATTTTTGACTCTGGTGTAAATTGAATTTCAATTTTAAACCAAAGGTTGTCGTTTTCGTATTTACGAAATGTGGCTAAGTAATACACGCTGGTTTGTTCTTTGTGAATCAATAAATCAAGCGGCACTTCTTGGCCCAATAAATTAAATACCGACAGTTTAATCATGTGTGGCTCAAATGATTGAATCTCATTTTTAAGCGCTACAATATTTAATAGACCGATTTTTTTTGAACGAGGCAAACCTGCTTGTTTGGCTACATCCGAATCAATATCAGTGGTATTAATGGCAGTATATTGAATGGTGTATTCACCAAAACTTTTGTAAAATTCTTGTTGGGTGGCAACTGATAAAAAACTCAGTGTGGATAAAATTAAAATTAAAAATAAACGCATGATTATCGCTCCAAATGATAGATGGCAATTTCGCCAAAGAAGTTTGGCCAAAGTTTTAATTGCCAAGTGGATTCATAGTTTCTATTTACAACTAAGCGCTTTTTTACTTTAATATTTAAAGACAGGCAAAGTGCTTCGAAATCTATAAACGTACATAAATGAATATTGGGTGTGTCATACCATTTATGCGGTAAGGCTTCAGACATTGGCATTTTTCCGCGCAGGCCTAAATAAAAGCGTGTGGTCCAATGACCAAAGTTTGGAAAAGTCACAATGGCTTGTTTCGAAATGCGCATCATTTCTTCAATCATTTTTTCAGGATGTTTTAATTGCTGTAATGATTGCGCCATGATTACTAAATCAAAACTGTCGGCAGATAAATAACCTAAGCCGTCGTTTAAATCTTTTTGAATGCAGTTAATACCACGATCAACGGATTTAACGACTTTTTTAGGATCAATTTCTACGCCATACCCTGTGATGTTTTTCTGTTTGGTCAAAAATTCAAACAACTCACCATCACCACAACCTAAATCTAAAACGTGTGAATTAGCGGGGACTAACCCACCTAATAATTCTTGGTCTTTACGCATGACTGTTACCTCTTAGCTCAAGGCTGTTCTCTTTTTTTTCTGGTTGTAAAAAAGCAGTTAACAAATTTACATAATCTTCAATAGGGAATAAAAACGCATCATGACCTTGGGGCGCTTCTATTTCTAGATACGACACATTTTTACGCGCACCTAATAAACCCTGTACGATTTCTTCGCTACGTGATGGTGGAAAACGCCAATCTGTGGAAAACGAAACAACCAAAAATTTAGCAGTGGCGAGGCTTAAACATTTTACCAAGTCGCCATCATGATCGACTGTTGGGTCAAAGTAGTCGAGGGCTTTGGTCATTAACATATAACTATTGGCGTCAAAACGTGAAGAGAATTGCTCACCTTGATAACGTAAATAACTTTCTACTTGGAAGTTAGCGTCAAAATCAAAACTTAATTTGCCTGTTTTTAATTCACGGCCAAATTTTTCACGCATGGAATCGTCTGACAAATACGTAATGTGCCCAAGCATTCGAGCTAACATTAAACCTTGTTTTGGGTAGGTGCCTTTTTGTGCATAACGACCTTCATGAAATTCAGGATCGGTAGAAATAGCTTGGCGCGCAACTTCGTTGAATCCAATGTTCTGTGCAGTTAATTTTGGCGCACTTGCAATTACCACTGCTTTTTTAACTAAGTCTGGATAATCGATACTCCAACGTATTACTTGCATACCACCTAATGATCCACCTACAACGGCTGCCCAATATGGAATGTTTAGGGTTTGCATTAAACGATATTGGCTTTTTACCCAATCGCGTACCGCCATAATTGGGAAGTCAGGCCCATAGGTGTTGCCTGTTTCAGGGTTAATGCTTGTAGGGCCAGTTGAACCGTGACAACCGCCTAAATTATTTAAAGAGACAACATAATAGATGTTGGTGTCGATGGCTTTACCAGGACCAATACATTCATTCCACCAACCGGGTTTCGAATCACCTTCGTGGAAACCTGCCGCGTGATGATGACCACTTAACGCGTGGCATATCAATAACGCGTTTGAGCGCTCTTTATTTAACGTACCATAAGTCTCATACACAATATCGTATTGTGATATCGATCGCCCACTACGAAGTGGCAATGGCTCATCAAAATGTTGAATTTGTGGGCTAACGATTCCGATAGAATCCGTTTGCTTGGATGACATGGTAAATACCGTAAATTTTAAAGGGGGAATTATAAACCTATGAAGAGGGATGCGAAACTATAAAAAGGATGTAGAAAAATAAGCCACCTTAAATTAAGGTGACTAAATGGTAATTATAAACCGAAAAAGAAACCAGGTGCGTAACCCAGCATTTTCACTAACGGAATTAAAGCTAACATTTTAATGGCTTGCAGCACTAAAATCGCAACTAAAAATGATAAATCTAACATACCAATTTGAATGTTCATTTTTTTAAATGGGCCTAAAAAAGGATCAACAAATTGTGTGATGAACGCAATAAAAGGATTATGTTGCCCAGCCAATAAGAAGCTCGCAATCACCATTATGAACATTGAGATACTTAACACAGTAATAAACGCACCAGCAACCCCAACAAGTGCCATTAAAAAGAATTCAGGTGCTAAAATAGCATTCGAGTAACCTGCTACCACCAAAGTGAGTGCTCCAAATGCTAATTGGGTTAAATAAATAGCCACCAAACATGATATGTCGTACTTACCCATGCTTGGAATGACTTTTCGAAGAGGCATAATTAACCAGTTGGTTACTGATAAGGTAGTTTGACCAAGAGGATTGTAAAAATCAGCGCGCCCTATTTGGCCTAAAAAACGCACCACAAACCCAATGCATAGAAACATGGCAGGTAATTGAATTAATAATAAACTGAACTGTTGCATGGTAACCTCTTAGTTATATATTTGTTATTTTGCCAAAACTTTTGACAATTCGACACTTTTATCAGCGCAAGCTTGCATGGCTTGCTCCACGATGTCTAATAATTGATTCTTCTCAAAGCTTAATATGGCTTGTTGTGTTGTGCCACCCGGAGAAGTCACTTTTTTACGTAAACTTTCTGCACTTTCGTCAGATGCCTTCATCATTTTAGCTGCCCCTAACGCGCTTTGCACGGTTAAGTCTCTTGCTGCCTGTTCAGTTAAACCTTGTTTAACTCCCGCTTGCATCATTGCTTGCATAAATAAGAAATAATAAGCGGGCGCTGAGCCTGATATAGCAGTTACTGCATGGATATCGTATTCAGAATCAACCCAAACACTGATACCTACCGCATCAAATAACTGTTGGGCAAAATCTTTTTGTGTTTGATTGGTTTGAATGTTGGCAAATAATCCACTTGCACCAGTTTGAACTAAAGACGGTGTGTTGGGCATACAACGAATCATGGCAATATTACCGCCTAACCATTGTTCGATGCAGCTTATTTCAAGGCCAGCAGCAATGGAAATAACTAAATTATTATGTTTTTGAACGGACGCTTTGATGTCCTCACATAATACTTTCATGCCTTGTGGTTTAACCGATAATACAATGGCGTCTGCTTGAGCAATTAAATCCTGGTTGTTTTCGCATATTTGAATGCCAAATGAGTCTTTAAGGTTATTTAGTTTTTCTTGATTGCGATTACTAGCAAAAATATCTTGAGGGTTAAATCCCTGTTTGACTAGTCCACCAATGATTGCGCCTGCCATGTTGCCTGCGCCGATAAAACCTATTTTCATGTCTGATATCTCTTATTAATAGTGTTGTTTAATAGCTTATGAATCACGTTGCCCAAATATAGCGGTGCCGATTCTAACTTGTGTACTGCCATTTTGTATGGCGATTTTAACGTCTTGGCTCATGCCCATTGACAGGGTGTCAACGTCTTTAAAATCTTGTTTTAATTGTTGATATATTTGGTCAAGTTGTGAATATTGCAAGGATAACTCGACATCAGAAAGGTCTTTTTCACTGATCGTCATTAATCCACGAAATGTTAAGTGTGATTGATTTTGAATTAATTGTGCCATTTTGTAAATTGCTTGGTACAAAGGCTGTTGATTAACTATTCTGTTATCGTTGATAAAATCCGCTAAAACCCCTGATTTGTTAGGGTCTTGGCTGATATTGACCTGAATTAAAGTATTTAACGGTGGAAGGTTATCAGGACGCTGCGCCTGTAATCGTGCTATTATTTTCTCACGGCTAACCGTTTGCACCCAATCAAAATTCTGCGCAATTAATTGTGTTTTATTTGATTGAATAGGTCCAATGAAATGCCAAGTTAACGGCAAATGTTGCAGTTGTTGAATTTTAGCAACCGCTTCTTGAACATAATTTTCACCAAAATCGGTTAATCCGCAGTGATATGCATTTATTATATGCTCGGAGTCAAATCTTTTGCTAACGGCTAATAGTTGCACAGTGTGCGAATGATTAAGCCTGTTTTTAGCGTGATTTTCGATCGTTATGTTAATTTTTTTGATTCGATTGTTTATAGTGTGCATGATTAGTCAGAATTATTAATTTAAAATAGGTATAAAGCGTATTTTTAACGGTATTGTACTTTGACTAAAGTATGAAACCTATTTTTCTTTTATGGCATCACTTAAGTATCTTAAATAGATACATTACATAGGGCTGATAATGGACATTACAGAATTACTAGCATTTAGCGCCAAACAAAATGCATCCGATTTGCATTTATCTGCAGATTTGCCACCACTTATTCGTGTTGATGGTGAAGTTCGTCGTATTAACTTACCTGCATTATCGCATAAAGAAGTGCATGCGTTGATTTATGACATCATGAATGACAAACAACGTAAAGATTACGAAGAATTTTTAGAAACCGATTTCTCGTTTGATATTCCTGGTGTTGCTCGTTTTCGTGTGAATGCGTTTAACCATAACCGTGGTGCAGGTGCCGTATTTCGTACCATTCCTTCCAAAGTATTAACAATGGAAGACTTAGGTATGGGCGAAATATTTAAAAAAATCGCTCAGGTACCACGTGGTATCGTATTGGTTACAGGACCAACCGGTTCGGGTAAATCAACCACATTAGCTGCCATTATTGATTACATTAACGATCATCGTTTTGACCATATTTTAACGATTGAAGATCCTATCGAATTTGTACATACCTCTAAAAAATGTTTGATCAACCAACGTGAAGTGGGTCGTGATACGTTAGGTTTTAACGAAGCATTACGTTCAGCATTACGTGAAGATCCCGATGTTATTTTGGTTGGTGAGCTTCGAGATTTAGAAACCATTCGTTTAGCATTAACCGCAGCAGAAACAGGTCACTTAGTATTTGGTACGTTACATACAACCAGTGCAGCAAAAACCATTGACCGTATTGTGGATGTATTTCCAGCGGAAGAGAAATCAATGGTTCGTTCAATGTTATCTGAGTCATTAGAAGCGGTTATTTCACAAACGTTATTAAAGAAAAATGGTGGTGGCCGAGTAGCTGCGCACGAAATTATGATTGGTACCCCAGCGATTCGTAACTTGATTCGTGAAGCTAAAGTGGCTCAAATGTACTCAGCCATTCAAACTGGCGCATCATTGGGTATGATTACTTTGGATCAAGCATTAAAAAATCTTGTTCAAAAAGGGATTATATCGGTTGAAGTGGCACGTTCAAAAGCAAAACAACCAGAAACGTTTTAATAAGTTTTAGCTAGGGACGGCGTTTTAATGATTACCTTTTGCCTGTTTTATAGAATTAAGCGGGCGAATCCTTTATTTTAAAAGAGCTAATTTCTGTATGGATTTTGATACTTTACTTAAATTGATGGTCGATAAAGGCGCTTCGGATATGTTTATAACCGCAGGTGTGCCTCCATCAATGAAAATTCATGGCAAAATTGTTGCTGTTACCAAAGCGCCATTAAGCCCTGAAAAGTCAAAAGAATTAACATTGTCAGTAATGACTGAAAAACAACGTGATGAATTTGAAGAAACATTAGAATGTAACTTTGCAATTAGTGCACGAAGTATTGGTCGTTTTCGTGTGAGTGCATTTAATCAACGAAATTTGATCGGTATGGTATTACGCCGTATTGAAGTATTGATCCCAACGATTGAAGAATTAAATCTTCCGTCAATTATTAAAGAATTGGCAATGACTAAACGTGGTTTAGTGATGTTTGTTGGAGCAACTGGTGCAGGTAAGTCCACTTCTTTAGCTTCGATGATTGGGCATCGTAATCGTAATTCACGTGGTCATATCATCTCCATTGAAGATCCTATTGAATTTATTCATCAGCATGAAAGTTGTATTGTGACCCAGCGTGAAGTAGGTATTGATACAGAGAGTTATGAAATAGCCCTTAAAAATACGTTACGTCAAGCGCCTGATGTTATTATGATTGGAGAAGTACGCTCAAGAGATACGATGAGTTACGCCGTAGCATTCGCCGAAACAGGGCATTTATGTTTAGCCACATTACATGCTAACAACGCCAACCAAGCGTTAGATCGAATAGCGCATTTTTTCCCTACTGAATCACAACGTCAATTGTGGATGGATTTATCCTTAAATTTAAAAGCTGTAATTGCACAGCAGTTGATTCCTACTCCAGATGGTAAAGGCAGGCGTGCTGCGATTGAAGTATTGATTAATACTCCGTTAGTATCGGATCATATCCGTAAAGGTGAAGTGCATTTACTTAAAAGTTTGATGGCTAAATCGGGTGAAGCAGGTATGCAAACCTTTGATCAGGCGTTATTTAAATTGTATGTCGACAATGAAATTACGTATGAAGATGCAATTGCTCATGCTGACTCAAGTAACGATTTGCGTTTAATGATCAAACTTGATCAAGAAGGCGGCGCTGATGCGTTACATGCTAGTACTAAGGGGTTAACTATCCAAGGTGATGATAATGGGTATGAGAGTAACTTTTAATAAGTTGCTCTTTAAGTTTAATTTAAACGTCCCTTTTTAAATTAAACGCTTTAATGATTATCTGGCGGAAGGGTACCTTCCTTGATAATTATTAAAGCGGTACGCACATCCATGTGCTTGTTTGTAGGTCGACCTTCAGGTCGTCAGTTAAAAAAGCGATCTTTTGATCGCTTTTTTTATGTTTGTTATTTAGTAGAAGGCTTTAGCGTAAGCAAAATACTTTCAAAAACTTGAATTTGAATATTTTTAGTTTCATTGATCAAATGATGATTCGCATGCTTTATTTTGATTAATTTTAAATTTGGATAATGTTTGTTTAAATACTTTTGGTTGTATTTGTAATCCACAATTATATCGTCTTGACCTTGAATGATTGTAAATTTAAATTGGGAAATCGGATCTGTTTGAATTTCTTTCTCCCATGTATGGTGTGCGTCTATCCAATTCTTAGATAATTTTTTAATCACAAATGGTTCTGTTTTGAGCCACTTTTTGAAGGTTTTATTGTGTGAGTTATTACGAAAGGTACGTGGTATTTTGTTAAATAATCCACCACCTAATTTATAAAAGAACTTGGATAGACCCCACATTTTGGAGCGTATTAAGGGTGATAGCATTATGGTTTCACCATTCCATGTGGTTTGTTTATTAATAACCAAATACATAATGCCGACATTACCCGTACTATGCCCAATTACATGAAGCTTGTTATTTAAATGTGGTTTAAAGTGATTAATGGTTTGGGTGATAACTTGGTTGTAAGTTGAAAAGTTATCAATGCCTGAGCGTAAACCACTACTTAAACCATGCCCAGGTTGATCAAACACAATGATATTGTAATTATTAGACAACAAAAAGTTAACTAATGGACGATTAAAACCCGCGTGATCTAAATAACCGTGGCTTAATACTACGGTTTCAAAATTACTATCTAATAAAAATACTTGGGCGACTATTTCGTATTGACCAACGCGGTATTTATAAAATAAATGTCGATGATTTTTATTATCTAAATCTTTAAAGAAGTATTGTTGATATTTGGTTTTTGAAGGATTATTTGTTTGTTCAGTAAAAAAAGCACTGTTCGATACCGGTGAAATTTCAGGAATATGGCTTTGCAACAAAGGGATGTCCAATGCTGTAAAACCAAATCCGTGAAAAGACATAGTTGTTAATAATATTAGCCATCCTAGGCGATTTTTTATCATATTAATTTCTATAATATTCTTTTAAGTGTATCAATTAACGTTTGCATATTTTCTTGAGTATCAATTGAGATACGAAGAAACTCGCTAATTTTTGAGTTTTTGAAATATCGCACTAAAACACCATTTTCTCTTAAGTCTAAATACACTTTTTCAGCATCATGTTTTAGCGGTTTGGCTAATATAAAGTTGGCTTTTGATTTAATGCATTCAAAACCTAGCGCTTCTAATTCTTTATGTGTCCAATCTCTTGTTTTGATTACATGCTCACAACAGGATTTAAAATACGTAACATCTTGCATGGCTGCTTGGCCCGCCACTATTGCAAGTTGATCAATTGGGTAAGAGTTAAATGAGTTTTTAACACGTTGTAAACCTTCAATTAAATGCGCTTGGCCAATTGCAAAACCGATTCGTAATCCGGCTAATGAGCGTGACTTTGAAAAAGTTTGAATCACTAATAAATTATCAAACTCATTAACTAAACTCACTGCACTTTCACCACCAAAATCAATATACGCTTCATCAACAATAACCACTTTATTGGCATGTAAGGTTAATAACTCTCTGATTTGATCGGGCTCTAAATATTTACTTGTTGGTGCATTTGGATTGGGTAATATAATGCCATCACAATCTTGGGTGATTGATTTTATGTCGATTGAGAAGTCTTTTTCGACTGAAAATTCTTGTGCTTCAATATTGTATAAATTCGCATAAACTGGGTAAAAACTGTAAGTGATATCTGGAAATACTATTGGTTTGGCTTTTTTAAAGAACGCAAAAAAACTATGCGCGAGTACTTCGTCAGAGCCATTACCAACAAATATTTGATTTAGATCCATTTGATAATAATCTGCAATCGATTGGCGAAGTAACGTTGCTTGCGGATCAGGGTAACGTTTTAATAAATTACGATCAAAGTTATCTATGGCGTCAATGACTTTAGGGGACGGGCCAAATGGATTTTCGTTTGTATTTAATTTTACGTAATCCCTGTTTTGAGGTTGCTCACCGGGTACATATGGGGTGAGGGTATTTACAATATCGCTCCAAAACTGGCTCATTTACGCACCTTTTATACACAAAAAATCAAATTATACACAAAAAGCAAAGTTTAACGCATCACAAAAACAATTTTTTGAAAAATAACGTTGCGAAACACAATTTTGAATTGAATCAAAGTGTAATTTAAGGTTTTCTTAAAGCTTCAACTATTGCCCTACACAACAGAGTGTTTACAATGGAGTCAAAGTTTTAGTTGTTGAGCATTATGAATTTATTTTTACCTTTAGCCATTAAACAAGGTGCTGTATTTGCCTATCCTACTGAAACAGTTTGGGGTTTAGGTTGTTCACCTTTTCATTATGATGCTGTGATGCGTATTTTGGATATTAAACATCGAGATTTAAATAAAGGTTTAATTTTATTAGTAGGGCAATGGGATCAATTAGGTGAACTTTTTGCTCAATTACCTGCCAAAGATAGAATGCTATTAAATCAACCCACGTTAGATCCCACGACGTATTTAATTGAACACAAAAATCTGATTCCAAGTTGGATTACCGGGCAGTTTAAAACCGTGGCAGTTAGGCGTTCAACTAATGCTTGGATTAAACAAATTTGCGCACAACTTGGCCATCCTATTGTTTCAACTTCAGCGAATGTGAGTGGGCAAAAAACCGTTCGCAATAAATATGTGGCAACCAAACAATTTTATTCCCAGGTCGATTTTATAGCTCCTGGCGATGTTGATAGTAAAACAAAACCTAGTAAAATCATTCATTTATCCACGCAAAAGAGATTACGTTAATGACAATAGATCAATATGCGGTAGTTGGACATCCAATTTCTCATAGCAAATCACCTGCTATCCACATGCAATTTGCACAGCAAACCAATCAAATATTACAGTACACAGCCATTGATATTGAGCCTGAATTGTTTGATGAAAAAATTAAAGCGTTTTTTAAAAATGGAGGTAAAGGTCTTAATGTGACGGTACCATTTAAAGAAAAAGCCTTTGAATTGGCGGATCACTTAAGTGATCGAGCAAAAACAGCACAAGCAGTGAATACATTAATTTTGAATGATGATGGTTCGATTACTGGGGATAATACCGACGGTAAAGGTTTGGTGAATGATCTTTTGAATTCAACAGAATTAAAAGGCAAAACGATATTAGTGATAGGGGCCGGTGGTGCTTCAAAAGGTGTATTGTTACCAATAATTGAACAACAACCTAAAAGTATTACCATTGTGAATCGCACGTTTAGTAAAGCAAAAAGTTTGGCCGAGCAGTTTTCTGATTTTTATCAAAATATACAAGCCGTTGAATTAGACAAAATAAACGAAAGTTTTGATGTGATCGTTAATGCTACTTCTGCTAGTTTGCAGGGTCAATCCTTAAATATTAATGCAAATATTATTGCTGAACATACAGTTTGTTACGACATGATGTATGGCAAAGAACAAACCGTGTTTAATCAGTGGGCAAGCAAACAAGGTGCTAAAAAAACAATTGATGGGTTGGGAATGTTAGTAGGGCAAGCTGCGTTTTCTTTTTATCTATGGCGTGGTGTAGAGCCGCAAACACAAATAGTTATGAACAGTATTCGAGAAAATATGTAATGTTTATTATGAAGAGAAAAATAACTAATTGCTGTATTTTGATCTTCATGCCAATGTTGTTGTGTGTGTCTATTTTAAGTCATGCACAATCAGATGCAATTAATCAATTTGTTACACAACGTCAGCATCTTGAAAATGTCATTGAGTTATTAGATCAGAGGCAAAATGAGTTTATAGCCAGTGACTCTCAAGAAATTGTATTATTAAATAAACAGCAAAAACAAGAATTATTGGATATTTGGCAATCAGTAGCAGAATATACCATTGCATTAGAAGCGATATCTCAATCCAAAGAAGGATATTATTTCTTTGATCAAAAAGAAAAAAGTGAGGATTTCTACTTACATTTTACTTCACTTTCATCTGCTTATCACTTGGCCTTAGAATTTATCGATATTATTGAAAAAGATAACTCGTTGGTGAAAATATTAGATTCATCAAACGAGGATTTAGGCTTAGGTGATTTTGCGTATCATA
Organism: Pseudomonadales bacterium; assembly: GCA_022968985.1. Classification (GTDB taxonomy): domain Bacteria; phylum Pseudomonadota; class Gammaproteobacteria; order Pseudomonadales; family Natronospirillaceae; genus Marinicellulosiphila. The sequence goes on from JALJPK010000023.1 coordinate 34,719, forward strand.
AGTTTAAACATCATTTTTTAGATGTCACACTCGCCACAAGATACAGCGCGTTATTTTTAATATATAAAACTTATGCAGTGCCTCCACCTAAAGTGTTGCAAATAATTATTGAGCAGGATCAAAAAGCCATTGTTAATTACGCCAAATCTAAAGGTGTTAAAATGAGTTTTTTTAATGCGATGGACGTGATTAAATCAGGAACTTTTAAAGCTTGGTTTCCTGTGCAAAGAGGTTTGGCCAATACAATGGGTAATATTAAGTTTTGGCGAAATGGACAATCACTTATAAGTGTTGAAGACGTACATAAAATCTTACCGTTGATGCGCCCAGGAGATGTGTTATTAGAGCGTCGTGAGTGGCAGGCAACCAATATTGGGATTCCTGGTTTTTGGGCGCATGCGGCTTTGTTTATAGGTAATAAACAAGAACGAGATAGTTTTTTTTCTGATGATCAAACAGTGAGTTGGATTAAATCAAAAGGTATTGAGTCTGGTTTATTTAGTGATTTATTAACACGCGATTATCCATCGGCATCTGTACAAAGCTATGGGCAGGAAGAAGGGTTTGATGTTCGAGTTATTGAATCCATTGCCCAAGGAGTGATTTTTACATCATTAGAGCGATCGTTTGCTGCAGATTCAGCTTCGGTATTAAGGCCAAGACTTTCAAAAGTAGAGCGCGCAAAAGCGATCTACAACTCATTTTATTTCGCTGGATTACCGTATGATTATAATTTTGATTTTCTAACAGATGATGCGTTGGTATGTAGCGAGCTAATTGTGAAATCGTATCAACCTAATAAAAATCAAAAAGGGATTAAATTCCCTTTGAAATTAACTGCTGGCAGATTACTTATGCCAGCTAATCAAATCGCTAAAATGTATGCACAACAACATAATACTCAAGCACAGCAATTTGATTTCATTTTGTTTTTAGATGGAAATGAAGCGGATAAAGCTTCACATTTGGCAACTGAAGATACTTTTCTAGAAAGTTGGAAGCGGCCAAAATGGCATATAATTATTGTTGATGAATAATAGTAACTATTTCGTACAAACTGTGACTGTTCAAATTCCGTTCAAATTTTGGTGCGAACTGAATGGTTATGAATGATAAAGGTTAATTTAATGAAAACATGGAACGATGAAATGTTTGGGGGGTTAAAGCATAAAATGGAAAATAATTTATTAATGCGATTAATTTATAATGTCAAAGAAAATAGGACTTTATCATGAGTTTAGTTATACGAATTTTTATAAGCTTAAATCTTTTATTATTGATTTCTTCTTGCCAGATTACCTATAAACGACCACCATTTTCAATTATCGTAGTCAAACCAATTAAACCAATCGTACATAAAAAAGAAATTCCCATAAAAGAAATTAAACCAGAAGGTTTTTGGTTGTCGAAACAAACTGGGCAAGTAATTGAGTTGTTAGAAAATGGTAATGTTATATTAAATCGGTTTAGCAATACTTCAACTAAGATTTTAGAACAATCAGATATTCAGGTTGATTATGTAAGAAATACACTGACATTAACCCACTTAGGTGATGCAGTTGAATTTCAACGACCCGCTAATATACTGGGTAACCAATTAACAGGAAAATGGTTTGTCTATATTAATGAAAATGGATACGAAAGTAGTCGGATTTTAACCTATGAAGAACACGGGTATTATTACGAAAGTGTTGAGTTATTTCATGATGATCATAGTTATAGTCAGTATTCACAGTATTATCCTTACCGTTTTACAAAAGGGTTTGTTTTTGAAGATAATTTTGATGAAACTAAATCGTTTTGGTATTTTTTACTGGATGCCAGTTATTCTGAAATGACCTATATTGATGAAAATGGTTCATCATGGGTAGAGCAAAAATATACTAATCAGCCTCATGTAAATATTCCTGAATATTATTCTGATGAATCGTTTTAACTCAATGATTTGTAACTAAGCCGACATCCTTGTTGGCTAAATAATAAATTGTTGCTAATGGTTTTCTTTAACTTGGTTGATCGTGTACTTAGGTACTTCAACTATTAAATCTTTATCAGCAATAATTGCTTGGCAACTTAAACGGCTGTCTGGCTCTAATCCCCATGCTTTGTCTAAATAATCTTCTTCTAAATCGTCGGCTTCTTCTAAAGAGTCAAAACCTTCTCGCACGATAATATGACAAGTGGTACAAGCACATGACATTTCACAAGCGTGTTCAATGTGGATGTCATTTTTTAATGCTGCTTGGCAAATTGTTTGGCCTGGTTCTGCTTCAATCACTATGCCTTCTGGGCAAAGATCTTCGTTTGGTAAAAATATAATTTTAGGCATGTTAATTCTCTTTGTAATCTGCACTTCAGTATCTATTAAAAGAAGATTTGAACTGCAGTTAAATTAATTTTTTAAATGTCGTTTACTGATTTACCTGTTAGTACGGCTTTTACACCTGCGTTCATTCTGCGCTGTGCAAATTCGTCACTATCTTGGTTTAATTTATCCATTTTAAGGCGTACTGTTTTTTCATCGCCTTGGTAAATTACTTGTTTTAATTCGTTGACGGTTGTATTTAATTGAGTGAACTCTTCTTCATTCAATAATGCTTTACCGTCTTTTTTAAGTGCTGCGCTGATCGCTTCAATTACACGTTCTGCTTCTACGCGAGTCTCAGCTAGTTGTCTTGAATCTTTATCAGCATCTGCAAATAATTGTGAGTCTTGTAGCATTTGTATCACGGTATCATCGTCTAAACCAAATGAGGGTTTAACTGTGATTTCACTTGATACACCACTGGTACTTTCTAAAGCGCTTACAGTTAATATGCCATCGGCATCAATCTGATAAGTGACTTTAATTTTTGCAGCCCCCGCCACCATTGGTGGTATACCACGTAATTCAAATTTCGCAAGTGAACGACAATCACTAACCATGTCGCGTTCTCCTTGTACAATATGTACAGACATTGCTGTTTGACCGTCTTTGAACGTGGTGAATTCCTGTGCTCGTGCTACGGGTATAGTGGTATTACGCTCGACTACTTTTTCAACTAATCCACCCATTGTTTCGATGCCAAGTGATAAAGGGCAAACGTCTAACAATAACAGTTCATCACTGCTGATATTACCTACTAATAAGTCGGCTTGTTTAGCTGCGCCTAATGCTACTACTTGGTCTGGGTCGATGTTGGTTAATACGTCTTTTTCAAAAAAATCAGATACTTTTTGCCTAACTAATTTTGTTCTTGTTGAACCACCAACCATTACAATTTGATCAATTTGGCTTTTTTGTAGTCCCGAGTCTTTTACCACACGCTTAATAGTGCGAATGGTTTTTTGAACTAACGTTAAAATTAATTCGTTAAATTCTTCTAAGTAAATATGACCTTGCCAGCTACCCTGTGTGGTTGAGAAATGCGCTAACACTTTTTTCTCAGTGCCTAACGCTTCTTTCACTCTGCACGCTTCCGTTAACAGGTGTCGTCTTTCACTGGGTGTTAATTTTTCAGAAATATTGGCTTTTTTCTTGAAGAACTCAACAATGGCTAAATCAAAATCGTCACCACCTAGTGCTGTGTCGCCACCAGTGGCTAGTACTTCAAATACACCGTCGTTTAAATTTAAGATTGAAACATCAAACGTGCCGCCACCTAAATCATAAACTGCAATCAGTCCAGTGTGTTGGCTTTGTAAGCCGTATGCAATTGCTGCAGCCGTGGGTTCGTGGATTAAACGTAATACGTGTAATCCTGCAATTCTCGCGGCGTCTTTTGTTGCATGTCTTTGTGCTTCATCAAAATAGGCGGGGACAGTAATAACTACGCCGTCTAATTTTGCACCAATGGATTCTTCTGCGCGTTTTGCTAATACTTTTAATATTTGAGCGCTGACTTCAACGGGGCTTTTGCTGCCTTGCACGGTTTTTATTTTCACCATGCCTTCAACAATACCTTCAGCTTTGCCATCAATTGAGCCTTCAAATTCGTATGGCATATCAATAACGTCTTTAAGGCCTCGGCCCATACAACGTTTGATAGAAACTAATGTATTTAGTGGATCTAGTTGCGCTTGTTGTTTGGCATCATAACCTACAACAACTTCGCCATTTTCTAGGTAACGTACAACTGAGGGCAGAGATACTCGATTTTGTTCATCGGGTAAAGCGGTTGCCGTTGCAGAACGCATGACAGCCACTAATGAGTTTGTGGTGCCTAAGTCGATGCCGACTGCATGTTTGTGTTGATGCGGGTCAGCACTTTGACCCGGTTCTGCAATTTGTAATAAAGCCATAATACTTATCAATCTTAATTAAATGCTTTTAAGGATTTGTTTAATTCTTTAAAGCTGATCTTCAAGACGCTCAACGTCTTGTTTGAGTTTTTCGAAGAAAGTGAGTTTAACAACTTCGTTATATGCGCTGTTGTAATCTTGTGTCAAATACGCACTTTTAAACGAGCCTGTTTGATGATTAATCATGTTGTTTAATTGTTCATTAAACGCATCGATTTTATCGTCAACTTTAGAGTCGTTAACATCAATTTCACTTAAGTCCTCACGCAGCTGCATTTGAAGCATTAAAAATCCAGTGTCTTTGTGAGTATGTTCTTTGAATTCTAACCCTTTAAGAGTAAGTAAATATCTATAACGTAATAAAGGAGTTTTAAGTGTCTGATAACCATCGTTGATCTTAGCGCTTAACTGCTGTGCCAGAAGTTGCTCTTTACTTGTACCCATTGCGTGTTGATCTGGGTGAACTGCTTTTTGTAAAAAACGAAAACGAGCATTTAGCTCGTTTATTTCAATATCAAAACTTTCGCTTAATTCAAATATTTCAAAGTAATTTTTTGAATGTAAAATATCTTGGCTGTTCATATTGCCTTACATCATCTTTTGAGATTATTAATATTTCAGATAGCGATCAAATTTGTGCAAAACAAGGTGGAGAATACAAACCTATACCTAATTTTCTTTAGGTGTAATTACTTTACACGTCCTGTGTTTGCCCTTTAGGCCGACTATAGGTTTCAAAACTGCCCAAAACAGTTTTGTGAGTATTCTTCAACGATGTTATGTGCAAATTTTAGTGGAAACTGAAGCGTTTATTGAATTAAACGCTAAAGCTTTCGCCGCATCCACATTCGCCAGATACGTTCGGGTTGGAAAATTCAAACCCTTCGTTTAAGCCTTCTTTTTTGAAATCTAATTGTGTGCCATCTAAATACGCTAACGATTTTTTATCAACAATGACTTGTACGCCATGTTGTTCAAAAACTTCGTCTTCGTCATTAGTGGAATCAACAAATTCAAGTACGTAAGCCATACCTGAGCATCCTGAGGTTTTTACACCTAATCGAATTCCAATGCCTTTACCGCGCGAACTCATTTGTCTTTGAATATGTTGCGCAGCAGGTTCTGTTACTGTGACAGCCATAATCTTAACCTTACTTAGTTTCTTGTTTGGTTTTATAATCTGCAATCGCAGCTGCAATTGCGTCTTCTGCTAAAACTGAGCAGTGAATTTTAACAGGCGGTAATGCTAACTCTTCTGAAATATCAGAGTTTTTAATTTTAGCCGCGTCGTCAATTGACTTGCCTTTCATCCACTCAGTTACTAATGAGCTTGATGCGATAGCAGATCCACAACCGTAAGTTTTGAATTTAGCATCTTGAATGATACCGTCATCGCCAACTTGAATTTGCAAACGCATTACGTCGCCACATGCAGGTGCGCCAACCATTCCGGTTCCAACATTTTGGTCTGTATCGTCTAATTTTCCAACGTTACGTGGATTTTCGTAATGATCGATTACTTTTTCGCTATAAGCCATGATAATTCTCCTGAGAGTAATGTATTTACTCTAAATTTGTTTTGGGTTTTTACAAACCCTGCAAATGTTTAAAATTCATTTCAAATCTAATAGACAAGTTTTGGCTATTTAGATTGCGTTTAAATTTGTGTGGAAATGTACAAATTCAAACCTGTGTCATTTGTTACTAGTGGGCAGCCCATTTCACTTTTGAAAGGTCTACGCCGTCTTTGAACATGTCCCATAAAGGAGACAGTGCTCGTAATTTTGTAATAGCGGCATCAATTTGTTTAACGGCATAATCGATATCTTCTTCAGTTGTGTAACGACCAAAACCAAAACGAATCGAGCTATGGGCTAATTCGTCACTTAAACCTAACGCACGTAAAACGTATGACGGCTCTAAACTTGCTGATGTACAGGCAGAGCCAGATGAAACAGCTAAGTCTTTTAATGACATCAATAACGATTCACCTTCAACAAAGTTAAAGCTCACGTTTAAGTTACCTGGTACACGTTGCTCTTTACTGCCGTTAATGAATGTTTGCTCAATGTGAGCTACGCCATTCCATAAACGATCGCTTAATGCTTTTAATTTGATTTGTTCGGCTGGCATTTCGGCTTTTGCAATTTTAGCGGCTTCGCCCATACCTACAATTTGGTGAGTCGCTAATGTACCTGAACGCATACCACGCTCATGTCCACCACCGTGAATCAACGCTTCTAAACGAATACGAGGTTTACGGTTAACAAATAATGCACCGATACCTTTAGGGCCATACATTTTATGTGCAGACATAGACAATACATCGATCTTCATCGCTTTAATGTCAATATCAATTTTGCCAGCTGATTGCGCAGCATCGACATGGAAAACAATCTTTTTACTACGGCAGAATTCACCAATTGCACTAACATCGTTAATCGTACCAATTTCGTTATTCACATGCATAATTGAAACAATAATCGTGTCTTCACGTGTTGCTTCCATCACACTTTCTACCGATGTGATGCCATCTGTGTTCGGTGCTAAATAGGTTACTTCAAAACCTTCACGCTCTAATTGGCGACAGGTATCTAATACGGATTTATGCTCAATTGAGCTGGTGATAATGTGCTTGCCTTTTTTATGATAAAAATGGGCAGCACCTTTAATTGCTAAGTTGTTAGATTCTGTTGCACCAGAGGTCCACACAATTTCACGCGGATCAGCACCGATTAAATCTGCAACGTCGCGACGTGCATTTTCAACGGATTCTTCTGCTTGCCAGCCAAAAAAGTGCGAGCGAGAGGCAGGGTTACCGAAGTTACCATCAAAAGTAAGGCATTCGATCATTTTCTTTGCTACACGCTCATCTACAGGGGTAGTGGCTGAGTAATCAAAATAAATTGGCAGTTTCATGTTTGGCTCCACATTAAATACGTTCGCTTATAGCAATAGATGCAACATGATTTAAAGCACGTTGATCTTGTTTAGCTGAAAGCGATAAAATTTCAGGTCGGTTAATTAAGTCTTGAACACTAATTGAGCGTAAATATAAATTAATTTGCTCGCTTAAATCGTTCCACAGTTCATGGGTTAAACACATTTCACCGTGATCACATCCGCCTTTACCTTCACATTTGGTTACATTCATTGATTCATTAACAGAATCGACGATGTCCACAACAGTGATTTCAGACTTAGCACGAGATAATTTATATCCGCCGCCAGGGCCTCGAATAGAGGTCACCAGATTTGAGCGGCGCATTTTAGCAAATAATTGCTCAAGATAGGATAAAGAAATTCCTTGGCGAGTCGATATGTCAGCAAGTGCAGTTGGGCCTTGTGTCTCGTGTAATGCAAGATCCAGAATCGCTGTTACCGCATAACGGCCTTTTGTAGTTAGCTTCATAAAATGCTCTAGAAATTGACTCAAGGAAGTGTCTTAATAATAGGCGAATTTTGGAGTACTTGAGTAAAATAGTCAAGTACTTCTTAGTTTAATATCCTTCATCCCTGAAGATATTAAAAGCCCAGCTAATATTCTGGCAGAAGGGAACCTTCTTTGAATATTATCTTGGCGATTTCCTGCGTCCTTGCAGGTATAAGATTAATATCCTTCATCCCTGAAGATGTTAAAAACCTTCTCAATACACTTAGCGAAAGGGAACCTTTCTTGTGTATTTTAAGGCTTGGCGCACGTCCTGTGCTTTGTAAAATTAATCCAAATATCCCTGTTTGAATTAAAGGTATTTGTAATTTACCAGTTCGCAAACACTGAAAAGTGGGTGAGAGCTTGCTCTCATTTTGGTTTAACCCCATGAAAGCAAGCTTTCACCTACTTTGTAAGGGGTAGATTATTGGTTAATGATCATCGTAATCTCCGCCAATTGCGAAAATATAGATATATAGATCATCGAATTTATAGATTAGGTGGTCTTTCTGGAAGATGCGTTTTGAGTGAAATCCAGTTAAATTATGTTTTAACGCTTCGGGTTTACCTAATCCTTTACTAGGGTCGCTTCGTTTTATTTCTTTTGAAATCTTGTTTAGTCCTTCATGTAATTTTTGGTCTTGTTCTCTTAATTGTTCGTAAGCGAGCCAAGTCGTACCTTCAAAGATTAATGATCTCACCTTATTGCTCTTGTGTTGGTTTATAGTATTTATTGTCAATGTGAGTGTTCATTGAATCTACAATTTGTTGCATCAAATTACTACTTTGTAATACATGTAAGGTTTCTTGCTCGCGAAACCAGTCATCAGTACTTTTCACTATGATGCCTTCACCTGCGCGTCGGGTTACTTTTAAAGGATCGTGTTCGTTTGTTGTTTTTTCGATATAGCTTTTTAGATTGTCTCTAAATTGGTTAACACTTATGCTGTTCATAGTGAGTCTCGAGTGTGCGGTAGTTGGGTACATTACAGGGTAAAAGGAAAGGGGAGCCAAATGTGTGTTTGTGTATTTAGGTTGTGGCGTAAATCAAAGAAAGCTTTAATAGTTAAATCGTATGGCATAATAATTAATTTAAGGTCAATATTATGGGTGAGATAGTCCAATTCTCTGCCAAGAAAATCAAAAAGAAAAGACAGGCTGGAAAAACATTGTGTCTCAATGGGTTTCATAAGTGGGAAGTAAAAAAGAATAATCAGTTTGATTCTCAGCAAGGTAAACTGATTAGTGTTTATGTTTGTATTCGTTGCGGAAAAACTAAAAATAAGAAGACCTGATTTTAGGTCTCCTTATTTCGAAAGCCTGTTAATTAATTGCTGTAGATTTGTGTTTTTCTAACGTTATTTTTCTATAAATTAATAATTGGATGGAGCTTAATATAGGTGTTACAAAAACAAAGAATAATACGCTTGTTATAATTTTGTCATCCAAGTACCTGCTGTTGAAAATATAACTAATTATTGTAACGATGGATATTACCACTACAAATAACAGCGCCATCCAAATTACACATTGAATCATCATATATTTTTTGGGTAATAATAATGAATGATGTTTTTCGGTGTGATAACAGATACATATGAATGTGCCAATAAATGGACTGACATAAAATATAGCAGCGCAGATAAAAGCAAAAACGACTAATAATTCCACCTTATTCGTCTGAACTGCTATTAAAACCAGAGCTCTGTGCAACGGTAGGTTCTTTTTTGATATTCAACTGAATGTTTGAACTAAGGTTTGAAGTAATGCTTGAGGTAATGTTGTACCAGTCTAGTTTTCTGGTCGCTAACATTACAATCGTTAATAAAACAAATAACAATATCGAACCCATCAAAAATGCGAAGTCTTCGCTGTGTAATATAAAAAATAATGCAAAATAAATAACACTTAGAGTGCCTGATATAAATAATGCACGTTGTAATGATTTTAATATAAAGCTGGTATATAAACTTATTAAGCTGATGCAGGCAAATGCGCTGATTAAGTATGAAGTGGTGAAATTAAAGTGTTCTGAAAGCGCAATTAATAATAAGAAGAAGATAGATAGTGATAAACCCACCATTAAATATTGCAAAGGGTGAATACTTAATGCTTTGAATATCTCAAACATAAAAAATGCGATGAATGTTAATAGTATAAATAAATTGGCGTATTTAACGGCGCGTTCTGACAGAGTGTAATGGTTGACAGGTTCAAATAAATTCACTGATAAAGAGGCGTTGATTAGTTTTTGGCAATGCCCTAACTCACATTGTGACAATAGGCTCGAAAGATTACTAGATAGTGAGGTTAGTTTCCATGTTGCTTCGAACCCTTCGTCGGTTATGTTGTGTTTGCTGGGTAAGAAGTTACCGTTAAAGCTGGGGTGTGGCCAGTTTGAGCTTAGGTTTACTTCGTTGTTTTGACCTACTGGGTAGATCGAAAGTGAGTTTGTGCCTTTAAACGGTAGGGTGAATTCAAACTCAATGCTTTTGTTGTTTTCAGATTTGAATACTTCTAAATTAAGTTTTACATTTAATCCTGTTAGTGAATCATCAATGATAGAGCCTTCTTCAAATAAGAAATTTTGTTTATTGATTTTAAGTTGCGGAATGCTAGTAACCCCTCTTAAGTCATTGATTAATGTGACTAGATGAATGGATTGGATTTTAGTGAAGTTTTCTTGCGCCTCAACTAATTGAATAAGGTTGTTAGGTATTGTGCCTTTGACTGTCATGTTTGATTCAAAAACAGGAGTGCTAAAAATACCAATTTTCTTTTCAAAGGTTTGAATGTCGCTTTGTATATGGGTTTGGTCCGCGGCAATGAGTTTTGTTTTCTGGGCAGTTGTTTTGATGCTGCGATAATTTTTTAGGTTTTTGTCCCATACATTCGAAGTGGTAGTGGTAGTGTATTTAACAACAAATAATGGGGTGACAATGGATTGTGACTTACTAAAAGATTGTTCAATATTATGTTTAGCGTCAGCTAATGAGTTTGCTCGTTGTTTGATGCTGTCTTTTACAAACGCCATTGGCAGTTGTAATAATAAAAATAAAACAAGAATTGCTAGTATTTTGATCCATAATTTTTGTTGGCTAGCGGAAGGTTTGATTGTCATGTTGTTACTCCAAAGTAAAATTTAAAATGAAAGTATATAAACTCCGTGTGTGGGTTTTATGTGTTGAATGTGTGTTTTGTGTGTGGATTGAATATAAATCAATTAAACTTAAGGCTGTCACATTAGTGTCGATTTAAAACATCATGTTAATCAGTTAGAACTAAGTGTTTTATATGTAGTGTGGATAAATAATTAAATACTTATTAGAGCACTATATGAGGATGAAGCGAGTTCCCCTTATTTATACTTTCATTATTTTAGCTGTGCCATTTGTGGTTTCAGCAAAAAAATCAAATATTCCTAATTTTAATATGATTGAAATTCCGGCTGGTAGTTTTGATATGGGGTCAATTCATGCGCTTGATTCTGCAAGGCCTGTTCACGCGGTTAATGTTCCCAGTTTTAAGATAATGCAAACTGAGGTTGCGTGGGAATTGTATCAAAGCTGTATTGATATGGGGGGTTGTTTAAATAATGAAGAATTTGGCGGAGATGAAGGGTGGGGTAAAGATAATAGGCCTGTCATAAATGTAAACTTTCAAGACATTACCGAGCAATTTATACCTTGGTTAAATAAACAAACAGGGGAAGAATTTAAGTTGCCCTCTGAAGCTCAGTGGGAATACGCAACAAGGGCAGGTAGTGCAGCTAAATTTAGTTGGGGTAATGAGATTGATTGCTCAAAAGCAAATTATGATGGGGGTGAGGGTGAAAAGTGTGAATATGATATTCAAGGAGGTGAGAGGGGTACTTTACCTGTTAAGTCTTTCGAGCCAAATGCTTTTGGATTATATGACATGCATGGAAATGTTTGGGAGTGGGTGCAAGACTGCTGGAATAAAAATTATATAGGCGCTCCAATCAATGGTGATGCGTGGCTTGAAGGGAATTGTAATTTTCGTCAAGTTCGTGGTGGTGCTTGGGTTGATCCTGAGAAATATCTGCGATCAGGTGATCGAAACAGGAATTGGGTAAAAACACGAATTAATATGATGGGATTTAGGCTTGTTCAGGATATACAAGATTAGTTTGTGTTTGAAGGCTACTTCGGAAAAACCAAAACAGCCAAAACAAAGCTAGTATCATCTTTATTCAAATTATTAATTAATACCAAACCCTGATGTAAATCCATAATCTGTCTAACAAAACTCAAGCCTAAGCCTGTGCTTTTTGGTTGATTATTTGGTCGTGGTAACGAATAAAAACGATCAAATAATTTAGCTTTAGCAAAATCAGGAATCGCTTCACCTTGGTTTTTAATGATTATATTTGTTGAGTTGGCTTTTGATTTTATTTCGATTTCAATTGTGCTTTTTTCTTCTGCAAAATCTAATGCATTATCAATTAAGTTGTTGATGGCGATTAATAATAAATCTTGATTAACGTTAATCGAAACGGTGTTCTCATTGGAATGAATTAAAAACTTAAGCTGTTTAATATCTGCGTGTGCTTGTTTTTCTTTTGTGGTGTTATTGATGATTTTAACGATATCAATGGATTGTGTTTCCAATGTGTGAATATTTTCAAGTGCCGCTAATTTAAGCATTTGATCGATGGTTTGTTCTAAGCGCTTTGCTTGATTAAATATCGTTTTTGAAAATTGTTCGTGTTGCGAATTTGGCATGTCTGTCGACATTAATTCTATTGAGCCTTTAATGGCTGCGATCGGGCTTTTTAATTCGTGAGTTAATGCCTGTACGTAATTTTCAACATAGTTTTTCCCTTCTAATTGAATGCGCATTTGTTCGATGGCTTGGGCTAAATTGTTTAATTCTGTGCCTTGAAGTTTTGGTAATATACTAGGTTTTGAATTGCCAACATTTTGTGCGTATCGCACTATTTTACTGATTGAGCGAGATAACCAATATGATAATAAACCACCGATAATTGTGGTAATTAATATTAATCCCAATCCTTGTTTTAATGTGGTGCTTTTACTTAATTCTAAGAAAGGTTGTAGCGATAAATTGGGAGTGTAAACAGTTAATACACCAATGATGTTTTTTTGATTTACGCCTTGTTTAGCGTAAATAGGCGCAGCTACATACATAACGGTGCTAAGTGGATCTTCGGGGTTACTCATGGTGCTTTTTGCGCCGTTTTTTCCTTTTTATGTTATTATAAGATCTCGCGTTTGGCTGTAGTCTTTGCCTATTATTACTTGGTT